>JAQWNI010000093.1 GCA_029268645.1 Myxococcota bacterium | reverse complement strand
CTTTGATGGCGCAGGTGGGGTGGTTGCGGGAGCGACTTGGCGTTCCGGTGATGGTTGGGCCTTCACGGAAGTCCTTTATCGAAGCTGTGACGGGTGATCCGGTTGGGCGTCGAGACGAAGCCACCGCCGCAAGTTGTGCAGTGCTGGCATTTGGGGGTGTCGATGCGGTTCGGGTTCATGATGTTCGGCAAGCTCGGAGAGCTGTCTTGATGGGACAGGCCATTGGATCTGCGCGACGGAAGTCCGTCGCATGATTAAGGCCCTCTGGCAGTTTTTGGGCGGCTTGTCCGATTTTTTCTGGTCGAACTTTGACCCCTGGCGAGACACCGTCGACATTCTCCTGGTGACCGCTGGAATCTACTGGCTTCTCCTGCTCATTCGGGGGACCCGGGCGGTGCAGATTCTGGTGGGCCTGGTGGTGTTAATCGGATTAAGCCTGGCCTCTGAGCTCTTTCAATTCGCCGCGGTGGGCCTGATTCTCGAAAATTTTCTATCCAGCGCGGTTTTGATCATCATCGTTTTGTTTCAGCATGACATTCGCAGAGCCCTGGCACGTGTTGGGCGCGGATTTTTCCCCTCCGTGTCGGCTCAGCAAGAGTCCCAGATCCTTGAAGAGGTTGTGCGGGGGGCTCAGACTCTGGCGGGTCGGAGAGTCGGCGCCTTGATCGTTTTGGAAAGGGAAACAGCACTCACCGATCAAGTTGAGGGCGGTACGGCCGTTGATGCCGACGTGAGTAAAGAAATTCTCCTGGCGTTATTTACTCCGGGATCACCGCTGCATGACGGCGCGGTAATCTTGGCGGATGGCCGGATCGCCTCGGCGGGGGGCATCCTTCCGCTCACGATTCGTACTGACTTGCCAGAGGGCATCGGTACCCGGCATCGCGCCGCGATCGGAATTACCGAGGAGACTGATGCCGTTGTCGTGGTGGTTTCTGAGGAGACCGCTCAAATTTCGGTGGCCTTGGGGGGAGAAATTATGCGGAAGCTTGACGCGCCACAGCTGAGAGATGTTTTGCGGGAAATCCTTTCGGGCGAACGCCGGGACCTCAAAGCGGGCGCACCACAACGGCTCGCGGTGGATGTGGTGCCGCTGGATGCGCAGGACTCGGGGGGCTGATTGAATGGCTCGGGCACGCGGCTTCTCGTCTTTTCGACCGGGTCTTCTGGCACTGGCCTTGGCGATCGCCATCTTTTTGTGGGGAATCGCTTCGGGGACTTCTTCCGCGGAAAGGGGCTTCGATGTGCCTATCGAATTGACGGGGCTGGCCGATGGTCTCGTGGTCACAGATCAGAGTGTCGACTCGATCAATATTCGCGTGATGGGAAGCCGGGCAGCGCTGCGTAACGTATCGCCGGAGCGGTATACCTACGCGATCGATGTGTCTGGGGGGAAACCGGGGGTCGCGGTGTACGATGTGGATGTTTCCCGCATAGATTGGCCGCATGGAGCGAGACCGGTCAGTCGCTCACCGTCCCGGGTTCAGGTGCGTTTCGAGAAGCGAGGCCGGAAAGCGGTCGCGGTGCGCGCGGATTTGGAGGGCGAACCCGCGCCCGGCTTTAAATTATCCGGCGTGAGGGTTAATCCACCCAAGTTGTGGTTAGAGGGGGCTCGGAGCCAAGTGATGCGTTTGTCCGAGATCGTTACGGAGCCCATCAATCTTTCTGGTCTAAAAGCCGACGAGGAGAAGAAGGTCCGAATCAATCTAGGCGGCGGAACCGTATGGTTGGAAGACACCAGCCCTGTCACGGTCTTGGTTCGGGTTGAGCCCGAGGCGGTGAATCCGCCGGAGGAAGAAGTGGACGAATCGTCCACGGTCGAGCCGGGGCGCGGGAGCTGATTGGCCGGCGTTTCGAATTCAATAGGGCCGGAGGGGTGAGATGGATGCGGTAACCAAGCTTTTCGGGACAGACGGTGTCCGCGGACGTGCCAATCGGCACCCAATGACGGCTGAGATGGCTCTGGCCCTTGGCCAAGCGATTGCTCACATTTTTCGCCGCAGGGGTGTCGGGCGGCACAGAATCCTGATCGGTAAAGACACGCGGTTGTCTGGCTATATGTTCGAGGATGCGCTGGCGGCAGGCATTTGCTCCTTAGGAGTCGACGTGATCCACGTCGGCCCCATGCCGACTCCCGCTTTGGCCTTTCTCACACGGGACATGCGTTGTGATGCAGGGGTCATGATTACAGCCAGCCATAATCCCTACGAAGACAATGGAATCAAGTTCTTCGCCCATGACGGGTTCAAGCTGCCGGACGAAATCGAAGCACAGATTGAGCGACTTGTGGCCAGCGGCGAATTGGCGAACCTGCGGGCGCCGGCGGACGAAATTGGACGCGCCTCCAGAATCGATGACGTTGAGGGACGCTACGTCGTCTTTCTCAAGCAGACTTTTCCCGCTGATGTGACGCTCGACGGCCTGCGCATCGTACTGGACTGTGCCCACGGTGCAGCCTACAAGGTGGGCCCCACCGTTTTGCGGGAGCTTGGGGCCGAGGTCTTTGCGTTGGGCATTGAGCCCAATGGTCGTAATATCAATTTGGATTGTGGTGCGCTTCACCCTCAGTTTGCAGCGGCTCGGGTTCAAGAGGTGCGCGCCGATGTGGGGATCGCAGTCGATGGCGATGCGGATCGGGTGATGATCATCGACGAGCGGGGTCAGGTGCTCGATGGCGACGTGGTCATTTCCCTGTGTGCGCGGCATCTCCTGGCACGAGATGCCTTAAAGGGGGGCGGCGTCGTCGCGACAGTGATGAGCAACCTCGGGCTTGAAGAAGAGCTTTCATCCCGGGGCGTTAAACTGGTCCGGACCCAAGTGGGCGACCGCTATGTGGTTGAGGCCATGCGAGAATGCGGCTTCAATCTGGGCGGCGAACAATCGGGACACGTCATTTTTCTCGATCACACAACGACCGGAGACGGGCTGATGACCGCCTTGCAAGTTCTCGCGATCTTGAAGCGAGAGGGCATTCCGCTTTCGCAACTCGCATCCGATTTTAATCGATACCCCCAGGCGATGGTGAATGTGGCGGTTTCGCAGAAGCGGCCCCTTGAGGAGTTGAGCGCACTTCAGGAAGCTGTGGGTGCTGTGGAGGCGAAGCTGGCTGGGCAGGGCCGTGTTTTGATTCGTTACAGCGGGACGGAGCTCAAGGCTCGCGTGATGGTAGAAGGCCAAGACGAGAACGACGTCAGAGAGTACGCCCACCATTTGGCCGAAGTGCTCAAGCAGGCGCTGGCCACCTGACGGATATGAGATGGACGATTGACTGGCAGGCGTCAGGGGACTTCCGCGTTTGGGTAGACCCTCGGTGAAGCCGCCCGAGTCTTGGACGCTGGTGAGTGCGGCTCGGATGCAGAGCCTTGATCGGTATACCATCGAACACGAGGGAGTCTCTAGCGAGGCCTTAATGGAAAGGGCCGGGCGTGCGGTCTTTGAGTGCGTCTTGGAGAGGCTTGCCAGGCGGCCGGAGAACGATCGGCAAGTTTGGGTTCTCTGCGGGCCCGGAAACAACGGGGGCGATGGCTTTGTCGTGGCGCGGCTCTTGGCTTCTGAAGGCGTCCAAGTACAGGTCGTAGAAGTGGGCGGTCGACCAGGAAGGCAGGGTGCCGCGGCCATTCATCGCGAGCAGGCTTTGCGTGCGGGCATCACCGTCACACCTCGAGAGTTTGATGGCAAGATTCGCGGCTTGGTGGTGGACGCGGTGCTGGGGATCGGATTGAAACGACCGATCGAGGGTTTTTTCTCGGATTGGGTTCTTCGAGTGGGCGCGGCGCGGACTCGCGGTGAGGCGGAGGTCGTCTCCATAGATGTCCCGTCTGGACTGGATTCGGATACGGGTCAAGTCCTCGGGTACGCGATTCAGGCTGACCTGACTGTGACCATTTCCTCCCCGAAGATTGGGCTAATCCTCGAGCCCGGTCGATCGCTGGCCGGACAGATCCGCGTGGCCCAGATCGGGATTGCCGAAGCTCTTCCCCGGGACCATCCCGACGTGAACGGGCCGAAGGCGGCCGTGTGGACCCGCGATCGGTTTCTGTCGGCTTTACCTCCGCGAACCCCAGTGGGCCATAAAGGCACTTTCGGTCACGTCTTGGTCGTGGCCGGCTCAGAGGGCAAAACGGGAGCCGCAGCCCTTACAGCGAAGGCGGCGCTTCGGGCCGGGAGTGGGCTGGCGACCGTGGCTTGCCCGAGAGGCCTAAATGATCTGCTCGAAGTTCTGTGTATGGAGTCGATGACGCTTCCTGTGGATCAGACGCCGGGACGATCGCTTGCGCGCTCCGCCGGAACGCAGGTCGTCAGCGCGGCCGGAGAATGCGACGTAGTTGCGTTGGGGCCGGGAATCGGGCGTGATCGGGAGACCGTTGATTTGGTGCATGACCTGTTGGATCAGCTTCCGAGTCGGGTTGTTCTCGACGCCGATGGCTTAAATGCTCTGGAAGGAGATATGGGGCCGGTTGCGAAGCGCTCCGGTGAGACTGTAATCACACCGCACCCGGGGGAGGCAGCGCGGCTCTTGAATGTCTCGACCCGCGATGTGAACGCGGACCGAGTCGGGGCCGCTCGACTGCTGGCTCGGGAGGCTTGCTGCTTCGTGGTTTTGAAAGGGGCCGCGACGGTCTGTGCGGATCCTTCCGGGGCCGTGATCATCAACCCCACCGGAGGCCCAAATCTGGCGACAGGGGGCAGCGGGGACGTGCTCACGGGAGTGGTTGCATCCCTGATCGGCCAGGGTCTTGACCCGTGGCGCTCGGCCGCCGCCGCCGTCTGGTGGCATGGCTGGACGGGCGATTATTTGGCCCAACGCCTGGGGAGTCGCGGTACGCTGGCCCAGGAGGTGGCCGATGCGCTGCCTGAGGCTCTCCACCAGCTAAGAAGGGATGGCGAACGTGAACCGCGAACCGACGGTCTCCTTTTGTTCCCGGACGCCTGAGGAAACAACGGCGTTGGGTGCCGAGTTGAGCCGGGTGTGGTCGGCACGCGCGCCTGATCAAAACCTAGTCCTGAATCTGAACGGCCCGCTCGGTGCGGGGAAGACAGCCTTTGTGAAGGGATTGGCCGAGGGCCTGGGGCTGCCTGCCAGTCTGGTCTCAAGTCCTACCTTTGTGCTGGCGAATCAGTACGCAGGGCCGCAAGGCGCGCGGCTGTACCACGTGGACTTCTATCGGATTGAAAAGCTGTTTGAGCTTGAGGAAATGGGTCTCTACGACATGATGGAGCCCGGATCCGTCCTAGCCGTGGAGTGGGGGGACCGATTTTCGGAGACGCTGCCTTTGGAGCGAATCGACCTGACCCTAAGCCGGGAAGGCCCCGAAGGTCGGCGCTTTGAAGTGAGAGCGGCGAATGGGTGGCCGGAATTCGTGGTGTCCATGTGGGCCTCGCGCCTTGAGGGTTCGCGCTAGAATTCGCCCGCCAATGGGACTGAGCGGGTCACGGAATCCGCAAATTCTAGTGAGGAGGCGTTCGGGAGCGGAATGGCGCTCATCGTTCAAAAATTCGGCGGAACCAGTGTCGGGGATGTCGCGCGGATCAAGAACGTGGCTGAGCGGGTCGTTGCGACCCGGCGGGCCGGTCACGACGTGGTGGTCTGTGTCTCGGCGATGTCCGGAGAAACCAATGCACTGGTTGCGCTCTCCGACGCGATCAATGAAGGTGGACCGGCGAGCCCTCGGGAATATGACGTTTTGGTCTCGACCGGAGAGCAGAAGACGATTGCGCTGCTGGCGATGGCCATCGAGGGACTCGGGGAGTCGGCCCGGTCTTTTACGGGTGGCCAGATGGGAATGCGAACCGATTCGGCCCATACACGGGCACGGATTGAACGGATCGAGACCGAAGCGCTGCGCGGGGCTTTAGACGCTGGGGAAATATGTGTGATCGCGGGCTTTCAAGGGGTCGATCCCGACGGGCACATTACGACCCTCGGGCGGGGCGGCTCTGACACCTCGGCCGTCGCGATGGCCTGTGCGCTGGGAGCCGAAGTCTGCGAAATCTATACTGATGTAGACGGTGTGTACACGGCAGACCCTCGACTCGTGCCCTTCGCGCAACGCTTGGATCGGATCGCTTTCGAGGAGATGCTCGAGCTGGCGAGCGTGGGGGCCAAGGTCCTTCAGATCCGTTCCGTCAAATTCGCCATGCGTTATGGCCTGCCTCTGCACGTGCGGTCAAGTTTTGTTGAGGACGAGGGGACCTGGGTGGTTCCTGAGGAGGATGTTATGGAGCGCCTGGTCGTGTCAGGGGTCACCTGCACTAACAATGAGGCCAAGATTCATGTCCGCAACGTTCCAGATCAGCCGGGCATCGCGGCGCGCCTTTTTACGCCATTGAGCGACGCCGGCATCGTGGTCGACATGATCATCCAGAACCTGTCTCGAGACGGTTCGACCGATGTGACTTTTACCGTGCCTCGAACCGACTACAGCCGGGCCTTGGAGTTAGCCCATCAGGCGAGTCGGGAAATGGGCTGTGACGATGTCGGCGGCGACGAAGATATTGCCAAGGTTTCGGTGGTGGGCCTCGGCATGAAAGATCATGCCGGTGTCGCGACCCGGATGTTCGCGGTTTTGGCCCACGAAGGCATCAATATTCAGATGATTAGCACCAGCGAGATCAAGGTCTCCGTCGCCATCGAGGAAAAATATGCGGAGTTGGCCGTGCGCACTTTACACGCAGCCTTCATCGAGGGCGATGCGGCTCAGGACTGAGTGCGGACGGGACAGGACGGGACCCGAGAGCCGAGCCCGATGAACCAGTCCCCCCTCGGACAGCGTCGTTTGATGGCTTCTTGGGGCGTCGTGATTGCTGCAGGGGCTTGGATGTCGTCTTCAGCGGAATTTCCCTTTGAGGGCAGCGTGGCTCAAATCTGCACAGGGCAGTGGAGCGAAGTGGTGGCTGACCACGGAATGACGACTCAAATGGAATGTGTCCCTCCGGGTACTGAGGTCGCTCCGATTCGGGGTCCGGTTCGCTGGCTCATCGCCCAGCCGATGGACATCAACCAGGCCTCCCTCGAAGCTTTGCAGGTCCTGCCGGGCATTGGGCTTTGGCGTGCCCATCAGATTCTCAGGGCGCGTTGCGACCGGTCCTTCGAAAGCCTCGAGGGCCTGCTCCGAATTCGAGGGATCGGAGAGCGAACCGTCGAGGGCTTGAGAGGTCGGGTCTTCGCGGGGGAAGCGGATGCGCCCCGTAACGATTGCCTCGCTTCGACTACACTGCACCCGTGAGCCAGCCCATTCCTGAACAGCCTACGCTCGATACAGAAGCCCGCTTCAGCGCGCGGGTGCGCCGCTTTGTCCTACACGACCTCTGGCACATCGACCTGGGCCCGCGCAGCTTGACTGCCTCGGCTTTACGCCTGCTCCAGATGGGCGTCATGATTGGCCGGGGTTTTGTTCAGGACGAACTTCTTCTGCGTGCGAGCGCACTCACCTATGTCACCGCATTGGCGATGATGCCCTTGCTTGTTGTGACCGTCGCTCTGATTGGTGTGGTGGGGGGGCAGCAGACCGTCGTTGATTTTGTAGTCGATCAGCTGACAGCGGTGAGTCCGGATGCCCGTGATTTGATTTATACGCGATTGCACGAGGTTCGGATTGGAAGCCTTGGCTCGGTTGGCGGAACGATGCTTGTCCTCACTTCGATCCTGACGCTTAGGCATCTTGAGCGGACCTTGAATGGGATCTGGGGAATCCAGAAAGGTCGTAGCTGGACGCGCCGTTTCGCCGACTACCTTGCGGTTCTCATGGTGGCCCCGGTTCTGACCGCCGCCGCTGTTTCCTTGGCCACCACGCTGCAAAGTGAGGCTGCCTTTCACAGCCTTCTGCGTTCCGAAACGTTCTCAACGATGTATCAGCTCAGCCTGAGCCTGATTCCGCAGCTCTTGCTGATGGTCGCCTTCACTTTCCTTTACTGGTTTTTTCCGAATACTCGCGTGCACCCGTTTTCGGCGCTGATCGGCGGGTTCGTCGCGATGCTCCTATTTTCCGTCGCCCGGTTTCTTTATGTTGACCTGAGCATCGGTGCCGCGCGTTACAGCGTGCTCTTTGGGGGCATGGTGGCCTTGCCGCTGATCTTGGCATGGTTGTATGTCTGCTGGGCGGTGATTCTCCTGGGCGCTGAAGTCTCGTTTGCACACCAGAACCTCGGGCACTATCGCCGGGAACTGCGTCGAATTCCTCCAGGGTTTGCGGAACGTGAATCTGTCGCGCTGTACGTAGCCCTCGCGGTCGCCCGGGCCTTTGTGACAGGAAGAAGTGCGCCGGAAGCGGGGCGCCTTTCGGATCAGATCGACGTCCCCGTCCGCTCGGTCCGGAACACTTTGGACGCCCTCGAGGAATCGGGACTGGTTGTTAAATGTGCACGGGGAGATGAAGAAGAGGGCTATCTGCCGGGCCGCCCAGTGGCAGATATTTCCGTAGACGATGTTTTAAGAGCTGTGAGGGGGCCTCGTCTCGTCGCTCATGAGGGGGCCGATCAATTTAGAGCAGGAGCCGAGTGGGGCGCGCTGGAATCCGTCATCGAGAGCGTGATCGGGGACCTTGATCGGGCGGTGGCCGGAGGAGTCGGGGAGCTTCGCCTCGGTGAATTGGTCCACGAGGTGGAATCCAAGCAAGAGGGGCGCCGCACAAGTGATCAGGCAGGGGCGGAGGCGTGATGGAGTCTGAACGGATTTACCTTGATCACAATGCGACGACTCCCCTTCGTGAGGAAGTGGTTGAGGCGATGGCCCGAGCCCTCCGTGACCTTCCTGGGAATCCCTCAAGCCCTCATCGCGAGGGCACCCTGGCACGAAAGCAAGTCGCCGAAGCGCGAGAGCAGGTTGCAGACTGTTTGGGGACCTCGGCGCGGACGATTGTCTTTACGGGTGGGGCCACGGAGGCAAATCATTTTCTACTTCGCGGAGTTTTGGGCCATTCGGGATCGATGGATTCTAGCCATTTGGTGACTTCCACCACCGAGCATCCCTCGGTGCTTGCACCCGCTGAACAATTGGAAAAACATGGGCTTCGCGTGTCTCGGATTCCTGTCGATCATGAGGGAATGCTTGAGCGCAGTGTATGGCTTGAGACGCTTGAGGAATCACCAAGCTTGGCTTCTTTAATTTGGGCCAATAATGAAACTGGGGTCGTGCAACCCGTCGAAGAATGGGCGGAATTGGCTTCGGCGTGTGGCATTCTGTTTCATGTGGACGCGACCCAAGCCGTGGGAAAGTGGCCTATTTGTCTCGAGAAGACGTCGATCGATTATTTGTCCTGCTCAGCTCACAAGCTGAATGGACCGAAGGGCGTCGGCTGTTTGGTTCACCGCTCTGGCCCAGCGCCGAGTCCGCTTCTGGCGGGGGGCGGCCAAGAACGGGGTCTTCGTGGAGGCACTGAGAACGTCGCCGGAATCGTAGGCTTCGGAGTCGCCTGCGAGCTGGCCCGGAAGGAATTGACAGAGCGCATGGAGAACTATCAAATTCTTCGGGATCGACTTTGGGACAGTCTGAGACAGAAGCTTCCCCGTATCCGGCGGAACGGACCGAGCGCCTCAGCGATCTTACCCAATACCCTCAACGTCGAAATTCCCGGCATCCAGGCTGACATTCTGGTCGAGGCCCTGGACTTAGAGGGGGTGGCTGTTTCGGCCGGGGCGGCGTGCCATTCTGGCTCCGTTTCACCCTCCCATGTTCTGATCGCCATGGGGCGGAGCACCGCGCAAGCCCAAGCCAGTCTGCGGCTGTCGGTGGGGCTTGGGAATACTTCGGTCGAGATCGATCGAGCCGCTGATTGGATTGATCGGATCGCCCGGCGGGCCGGGGCGGAGGGATATGATGGCGGGTAAGGGGCGAGTCGTCGTTGCGATGTCCGGCGGGGTGGACTCCTCGGTGGCGGCGGCCCTACTGGTTGAGTCGGGTTCGGAGGTTGTCGGCGTCACAATGCATCTGGCTGGAGACAGCTCCAGATGTTGCTCATTGGATGATGCCGAAGATGCTCGTGCCGTCGCGGATGCCCTGGGGATTCGCTTTTACGTCGCGAACTACACCCATGCCTTCCAAAAAGAAGTCATCGAAAAGTTTGCGGACAGTTATCTTGCGGGTCGGACGCCGATTCCTTGCGTGGCCTGTAATAAACGTTTCAAGTTTGATCACCTTATGGAGCGCGCTCGAGTCCTCGGCGGCGAAGCCGTCGCTACGGGTCACTACGCACAAATTCGACAGGAGGCGGATGGCGGAAGCTGGACGCTTCATCGTCCGCTCGATCGTCAGAAGGATCAGACGTATTTCCTATTTCAACTCGACCAAGAGCAGTTGTCGCGGACGCTTTTTCCCTTAGGTGGTTTGGAGAAAGAAGAAGTTCGGGAGCATGCCCGGCGTTTGGGTTTGGTGACTGCTGATAAAGCCGAAAGTCAGGAAATCTGTTTCGTTCCGGATGGGGACTACGCGAGCGTCGTCGAGCGGATACGGCCGCAGGCTCGAGAGCGAGGCGGAGAAATCGTGGATCAGTCGGGTCGTGTTCTCGGAGAGCATTCCGGGATTCATCGTTTCACAATCGGTCAACGCCACGGGTTGGGTGTCCATGTGGGTCGTCCGATATATGTGACTCATATTGATCCGGTTCTGCGACGTGTGACGGTGGGCGACGCAGAAGATTTAGAAATAGAGTCGATCCAAGTCGAGGGTGTTCACTGGATTTCGGGGTGCCCGCCGAAGACGCCGATTCGCTCACGGGTCCAGGTTCGCTACCGGCATGCGGGGGCGCTCGCGGAAATCGCGCAGATCGGTCCAGCAGAAGTCCGTGTCAAGTTTCTCGAGCCTGTTCGGGCCCCAGCGCCAGGACAGGCCGCAGTTTTTTACGCCCCGGACGGGCTGATTTCCGAACAAGTTTTGGGGGGAGGTTGGATCGCATCCCGCCCTAGATCGACGCAGACCGTTCGGCGAGGCGAGGCCTCCCTTTGAAAGTGCACCCGTCCGAAGAACCGGAACGCGAACTCTCTTGGTCCGAGCTTGAATCCGCGCTGGGGCATCGTTTCGGATCAACGGAACACTTAGAGGAAGCGTTGCGGCATGCCTCCTTTGCGAACGAACGCGAGGGAATGCGAAGCAATGACCGGCTCGAATTCTTGGGTGATGCGGTGGTGGGTCTCGTCACGGCGCGGCTGCTCTTCGAAGCGAATCCTGACTGGGACGAAGGGACCTTGACGCGAGGGCTCCATCGAATCGTCGACCGGCGGGGCCTTGCATCGCTCGCTCGTCGACTCGGGTTGGGAGGCCATCTTCGACTGGGTGCCACGGAAAAGCAATCCCACGGAGAAGAAAAAGACTCGATTTTGGCCGATGCAATGGAAGCCGTATTGGCAGCGGTTTATTTGGACGCTGGCCTCGGGCCAGTGCAAGCCCTCATAGAGCGGGAGTTTGGTGAATCCCTCCGGTCCGGGGTTTCGCGAGATGCGAAGACCGCGTTTCAGGAGTGGGTGATGGCGACCTACGGTGAGTTCCCCACTTACCAGCTCCAGTCGGATTCGGGGGAGGAGGGAGACATTCGGCGTTTCTCAGTAGAGGCCTGTATCCGAGGAGAAGTCGTCAGCATGGGGGTTGGGCGTTCGAAGCGCTCGGCTGAATTTGCCGCGGCCGCTGAGGCTCTTGATCACAAACGGGCTCTCCCTCCCAAGCCCTTAGGCGAAGGTTGATGGTCGACCAGGTCTATCGGGCGGGCTTCGTTGCGCTTCTCGGTCCTCCCAATGCCGGGAAGTCCACTCTCCTCAACCGTGTCCTCGGTGAAAAACTGGCCATCGTGACTTCGAAACCTCAGACCACTCGAAGTCGCA
>JAQWNI010000092.1 GCA_029268645.1 Myxococcota bacterium | reverse complement strand
GCAAGATATTGGGACCGGATCCCTATGCCCGGGACAGTGGTGGTGGCGAGGCATTGGATCGACAGCGACGGATCTTGGAATCCGGGAAGTCGCTCCACAACCTTGAAATTGATTCACCCGACGACCTCCTCGACCAGAGTGACGACTCCGGACTCGCCGGGCTGCTTCATGCCCCGAAAACAGAGAGCGCAGAGCTCGGCAAGGCGGAGCCTCATTCGGCCTCGGGACCGAAAGGTCAGCCCGCGAGTCCCCCGCCATCCGGCTCACCGGGGAACGATCCAGTCCCAGGAAGCGATTAGTCCATGCGGGCCAGCCGTCGCCGCTTAGCCTCCCGTCGCTCCGGGGCGGAGGGTTCTTTGCTCGCCCCCCTCGCCGCCCTCGGAGTGGGGGGCCTATGCGTCCTCCTTCTCGTAGCCGCCCGGTCGTCTCCCGGACTCCCCGATGTCACCGCCACGCAACTCGACTCCGAGCGCCTTCGCGAGCGCATCGCCGAAGAGGCCCGCTTCCCAACTCATTGGCAGGAAATGATCGAGAACCTCTGCAGCGATCCGGTGCTCCAAGCCGAGGGAATCGCTGCCGACTGTCAGACGGGGACCATTACTTTCGGAGATGACCTTTTCGACGAAGACGAAACCACACAGCTCACCGAAGAGGGGATCCGTAAGCTTCACTACGCAATCGATGGACTCTTGCGGAACCTACGCGCTCATCCCGACGTCTGGGACCGAATCGAATCGATTGAATTGCGCGGACATGCCGACCCCCGCGCGAGAAGAGATCCCTATGTGACCAACATGCGGGTCTCTCAGCAACGCCCTCTTGCCATCATGTTCTATCTCATCTCTGATTGGGCCCTCTCTGAGCGCGACCGTGGAGACCTCGAGCGGCTCATGATTCTTTCGGCCGCCTCCCACTCGCGCCCCCCGGAAACCTGCCCCGAAAGAAACAACGAGTGCTATGCGTTCTGGCGGCGTGTAGAGATCACTCCGCGACTCAGAGGAGCACGGATCGTCGACGAAAACAGAGCGTTCAGCCAAGAACTCTCCCGGCTCGCCCAGGACCCATCCTAAATTCCATGGAGAAAAGAGCATGCGAAATTCGTGGGTGCCCCCCGCAATCTGGTCCTTGATCGCGACTGGAATCCTGGCACTTTCGTGCACCGCCGAGTCGGATGGCTCGAAGCAGGCGATCGAAACTTCGTCGACCGCAGGGCTTGAAGAGAAAACCGTGGCGACTCCTCGGCCAGCGACCCTAAAAAACGGAGGCGACTCCAAGCTCCCCGCCGACGCCCCGGCTTATCCCGGAGCTCGGATTGAAGAAACAGGGCCCGGGCCCGATAACCGAATCCAACAAGTTTCAATTTCGACAGCGCCCGCCAAAAGCGTCTACGAAGCGATGGCGGAACAACTGGAAAAACAGGGTTGGACCATCCACTCTCGCATGAGTGACAAGGGGCAGTTCGCCCTCGATGCCTCCAAAGGGACCCGTCGAGCGGCCGTGCTGATCGCAGACGGAAAGATCCTTAAAGGCGCCGGCACCCCCGACACGCGAATCACCGTTTTGGTCGCCCCCTAGGAGCGGACCTCGGAATCGGCGAGGTACCAGACCGGCGAGGTCCAGGCCCGTTCCTGAATCGTCTGAGGAAGCTGACCTTCGTCGCACCCATCGGGCCTCTCGTCAGACGCCAGCGACAGACAGAGTCGCTGAGACCATCGGCAGCTCGGGTTCTCTACAACACGGGCGTAATAGACAGCGTCCTGGGCGGGTTTGAAGTTAGGGTCCTTCCACACACCACACAGGGAAGTCGCTCCAGCGCCATCAACCTCACAGGTCAAGGGGTTCACCGTCGCTCCGTTGTCTGGGTTTCCCGCCACTTCATGCACCTCTTGATGGAAGGCACCCTGTCCATCCACCCAGCCCTTAATGATTTGAAGCCGCTGAAGGAGTCCGCCGGGGTGATCGGGCGTGCCGGGGTCGGCGACAGCCGAAACGACAAAACCAGGTGTCGTATCCCCGGACTGTGGCGGCGGCAATTGCCCCCCCATCGGCACGCCCCGTGCGTAGCCAACTTGAGCCAAGTTGCCGGCTTCACAAATATTCTGGGGTAGAGACCATCCCCCAAAAAAACGCGGGCGAATTCGCGGGCCACTCGTGGCAAAAGTTTCTCTTCGAATCAGGGCATCAAAAATGGCATCCCGCGTATTTTCCTCGGCCCATACGCCTGCCAGTCCACCGGGATTCCAAAATGCGGGTTTCCGTTTGGCTCCCTGAATCGTCAGCAATTGCTGGTCATTGGCTCCGAATTTATAGGGGACTCCCTCCTCCGAGACCGCGCCAGGCGTCGACATGTGATTATCGGTGCTCCCAATGAAACCGAACTCGTAAGGATTGACGCCGATCTTCTTCCGTTCCGAGAGCCCGGAGAGCAACGCATAGCGAACAAAATCGTTTCGGGACGTGCAACCCTGCCCAGCCTGGGCGCCCCAACCCGCACCCTCTTCGCAGTCTTCGAATGCTTGTCCGCCGAGGTCTCGAACCTTTTCGAAGTCACACAGCTCGTCAGGAGCCCCCAAAACCTGATACATCCCATTGCGACATTCGCTTTCGCCCTTGATCTGCATCATTTCAACAATGGGCTCAAGTCGCGCCCTTAGGGCCGCCTCCTTGCGCTGCTCTTCGAGGGGAAGGTCCGCGTACTCGATGGCAAACATCTGTCCATTCGAGAGATTCGGGTTGTGGGGAATCGCGATCGCCTCGCAACCGCTGTCTGTATCGTTACAAAGATCGACGAGCTGATGCCTCAAGTCGATCTCCCGCGAAGTCTCTAGGGAAGAGATCGGCAACTCTGGGGTGATCTCATTTCGAAGAATGACGTTGCGGTGCACCTTGGTCGAGTAGGGAGAGTGGCTGTATTCCCATGCGTGAAATGTGGTAAAGGAGCACGCAGCCGTGCGGTCGTAGCCTTCTTCCGCAGCTTCCCAGTTAGCTCGCCAGACTTTGGACAGCTGAGCTCTGCAGATTTGATCATCGGCTCCACAGACATCTTCACGACGCCCCATGAGGCCGATCAAGCCTCCGATCCGAGCCCGAAAGCCCTTGAGGCCCAGCAGTCTCGCAAGCCACGATTGGTCTTCACCTCGGTAGATCCGGCAACCATCACTGTCGTAGGTCGGCGAGCCCAAAGTTGTGCAGAGCGAAACCTCGGCCATCCATTCCGCATGATCAGTGACCGCAGCAAAATCAAGCGGTCGGTCAATTCGGGCCCACCGAACCCCCACTTTCCCCGATCCGTCCGGGACTGGAATCGGCCTCCCCTGAGCAAATCGATAGGCATCTGTCGGCGTCGTCCGTGTCCCCATGCTATTCGCGTCCATGGAAACACCCGTATGAATATGGAGGTCTCCGAACAGAGCTTGACGCTCTTCAACGCGGTGATCACAGTCCTCCCGTGGTCGCAATTCCGCAGCAGTCGCCGCAGCAGGAGGCGGGGACCATGCGGCACTCGTGGGCTCCAGCCCCGGCCGACCACAACCCAGAGAAAGTGCGACCAAAACCATCATCAGGCCCATTCTTCTCACATCGCCTCCAACTCTTCAGGCATAACGTAGCGGGCCCGGTGAATGTCTATCGTTGGTTATACCCGGTGGGGCCCCAGCAGGCCGCGATAGAGCGCCAAGGTCTGCTCGACGACGACGGACAGCGCGTAGCGGTTCTTCGCATAAGCACGGGCCGCCTCCCCGCAGCGAGTTCGCCCGGCGGAATCCCCAGCCATTTCCTCAAGGGCCACCCGAAGAGCCTCCCGATCACCGGGATCCACCAAGCGCCCCACCGGGGCTTCCTCAACGATGTCCTCCGAACCAGAGACCCGGGTGGACAGCATGGGCAACCCACAGCAAAGCGCTTCCATCAGACTATTGGAAAGCCCTTCTACGTCCGAGGAAAGAACGAAAAGGTCCGCAGCCCAGTACCAAGGTAACGGGTCCGAAACCTGTCCGGCGAGTCGGACCGATCGGTCAACGCCTCGCCGTGTGATCTGTTCACGAAGTTTTTCTTCTAATGGGCCTGCCCCAAGAATACCGAGTAGCGCGTCCCCCCGAGACGCAACCCCGTCGGCCCAAGCGTCAACCAATAAAGCCTGATTATTCCCAGAATTAAAATCGAGAAATTTTGC
>JAQWNI010000091.1 GCA_029268645.1 Myxococcota bacterium | reverse complement strand
CCGAAGTCTTTCGCGAGGCAGACGGTTTACTGACGACGTTCGGATATCACGATGAGGTCTTGCTCTTCAGTGAAGCGCAGGTTCCGGAAGAGGCGCGTGGCACCTGGCGGATAGAAGTAGACGTAGATTTTTTGGCTTGCCGAATCGCCTGCGTACCCGGCCGCATTGAACTGGCAAAGGACTTGGCGGTCACCCGCTCGAGTCGTCCGCCGCGATCCGAGGTCCGGGAGCTCTTCGAGCGGGCCGAAGCCCAACTCCCGACAACTCCAGCCGATCTGGGCTTAGAGGTGGCTGTCCGAGCGGATCGAGACGCTGTGGCCGAGGGAGAGGATGTTGCGCTGGTCGTCGATGTCGTGTCCTGCGCCGACGGGAACGCCGACTCTCCCTGTCGTCCGTGGACCTTTAACGGCCGAGACATTCACCATGGCTTCTTCCCGTTGATCCAGTCGAGTCTCGGCTTCTCGGCGCTGGGCCTGTCGCGTCCGCCGGACTCGCTCGTCGAGGGCGCCCGAGGTTTTGGTCTGGTCCTCAAGGCTCACGCCTTTGACGAGGTCACTGAGCTGGGGGCCCAGCGACTCCAGGGCCTGGTTCCGATTTCGGGTCCGGGCGGGGAGACGTACCTCGAGATCGACGTTCCCATTGCGAAGGAAGTCAACCCCCGCGCTTTTGAGGTGGTGGTCGCACTTCCCGAACAGTCCATCGAGACGACGCCGGCGGATCCGAATGCGTCGCCGGGTCCATCCCTGTCTCTTCTCTGGGCCTTGGCGTTCGGTTTGGTCGGCGGCCTGATCCTCAACCTGATGCCCTGTGTCTTGCCCGTTTTGGCGATTAAAATATTTGGGATCGCAGAGCTGGCTCAGAGTGAGCGTCGCGAACTCGTTCGACATGGTTTCGCCTACCTGGCTGGCGTGCTGCTCTCGATGGCGGCGCTGGCGCTCGGGGTGTTGATCCTGCGCTCTGCCGGAACCGCCGTGGGTTGGGGTTTTCAGCTCCAGGACCCGATTTTTATCGCGGTTATTTCGAGTCTCCTTGTGGTCTTCGCCATGAATCTCTTCGGGGTGTTCGAAATTACCCTGCAGCCTTCCGGGCCCCGGTGGAATTCCGAGACCGGAACAGCCTCAGCCTCATCGGCGCGCAGCTTTTTCGAAGGCGCTTTGGTCGTGGCGGTCGCGACGCCCTGTACGGCCCCTTTCCTGGGAACGGCTGTGGGGTTTGCCTTCGCCAGTTCCGGGGCTGTGATCTTTGCGGTTTTTACGGCGATTGGCCTTGGCCTCGCAGCGCCGTATGTCCTGATTACTTGGGTTCCGGGTTTGGCCCGGTTCGTGCCTCGCCCTGGGGCCTGGATGCTGCGTGTCCGTCAGCTTCTGGGTTTCTCACTCCTCGGTACGGTCGTTTGGCTGGCCTGGGTGGCGGGCCGGGCCATGGGCGTGGATGCCCAAGCCTTGCTGCTGGCGCACTTGATTGCGATTGCTCTGCTGGTCTGGATCTTTGGCTCGGTGCAGGCCTCGCTGCGCCTCGGGTGGACGCGCGGGGTCGCCGTCGCTTCGCTCGTGCTGGCCGGCCTTTCTCTCATGGCTTTACCGCTTTCTCCCGCGCCTCGCGCTTCCTCTTCTGGGTCCATATCGGACGCCGATGGGATTGATTGGCGAGTCTTTGATCAGGGGGCGATTGACCGCGAGCGGGCTGCGGGGCGGCCGGTTTTCGTCGACTTTACGGCGGACTGGTGCATTACGTGTCAGGTGAATGAAGCGCTGGTTCTTTCCGACGCGTCGATTCGAGAAGAACTAGCGCGATGGGACTTCGCCACGTTCAAAGCCGACTGGACTCTGCGAGACGACACGGTCACCCAGGGCCTCGCGGAATGGGGCCGCGCCGGTGTGCCGCTCTACATCGTCTACCCCGCCGACCCCAACGAGCCTCCTCAACTTTTGCCCGAACTCTTGACCCTCGGAGAGACATTGAAAGCCATTCAGGCCGGGGGGCAGGGGGGCGGGGCCTGAGGACCCGGGCGGAAATCTGGTTTTGCCTCTAGGGTTGCCTCGGTGTCCCAACGCATTATCGTTTTGAGAGTTTAACTCTCAAACTTATCCACTCCACGGACGAAGTCGGCATGGGAGAGCGCTGATGAAAGCCTTTACAAAATCGGGCACTCCGTTGGCGTTGCTTGCCCTCATCGTCGCGTTGGGTTGCACGCTGTTTTGGTTCAACCAAGCGAGGCATGTAAGCCTTCCCGATGACCGAACGTTTTTTGTTCTGATCTGGCTCAGTGCCGTCGTGATGGCGGTGACGGCTTTGGTGCGAAGGCCGGGATGGATCGGCGGGATCGCAGCGATTCCGGCCATCGTGATCGGTCTTTTTCTGCCCTTCACGGTGAGCGTCAGCGAACAAATTCTTCCGCCCAACGCGATTCAGGTCGGTGATACGATCCCCCGCTTTAGTGCCCCGGATGACCGCGGTGAAGTCTTCGATTCAGAGCGGCTTCGCGGGAATCCGGTGCTCATCAAATTTTTCCGCGCTCATTGGTGACCCTACTGTGTCGCCGAGTTACGGCGATGGGAAGAGCTTCGAGACGAGTTTGATCAACGCGGGGTTCAGGTGTTGACCGTCAGCACCGACCAGCCTGAGGTAATTCGAAAGGGCCGCCGCGCTCACGGCCTTCAGGCCACGATGCTTTCCGACCGGACGCTTGAGGTGACCGACGCCTTCGGCATCCGAAACCAAGGATTCCACTCGGGTAGTCCGCGAGACGAGATCGAAGCCTTGCCGATTCCGGTGTCTTTGCTCGTGGATGCCAACGGCGAAGTGCTTTGGATGGACGTCTCTGAAGATTACCAGCGGCGTTCAGGTCCAGAGGTTGTTTTGGCGGCCCTTCGGACTCATCTCGACTGACCGAAGGCGGCTGCTTCGGCCTCGAGGAGAGGGGTGAGGGCTTCATGGGCCTTGACCCGCTCCACCAGCGAAGAGATTTTGGGCCACTTTTGGGAGTCGATGGTGTACCGCGCGTACCCGGCATTCACAAAGGGGGAGGCCAGCGCAAGATCGGCCACGGTCAACTCGCCGAAGATGAATCCTTCTTCCGGGACCTGAGTTTCGAGGTAATCCAGAAGGGGCGGCATTTTTTTCTGAATGATGTTTTCCACCGCTTCCTCATCCACGGGTTGCTTGAACGCCATAGGGCGCATGAATCGATGAAAGAAAATCCCCGCGGCTGATTCGGCGAGGGCCGTGCCGCCATATTCCTCTAGCCAGTCCGCACGGGCGCGATCGCTCATGTCTTTCGGATAAACCGGAACCTCGGGATAGGCGCTTTCGAGGTAGCGGCAGATTACCTTGGAGTCCGCGATATTAAGATCTCCGTCGACCAGCGCCGGGACCTTACCCAACGGACTGACTTTCGCGAGCTCCGGATCCCCCGAAAAAGGCATCGAGGGAATGTGCTCGTAAGGGAGCTGCTTGATGGCAAGGACGGCCATCACTTTTCGAACGAAGGGAGAAGCACTGGCACCGTATAGTTTGATCATGAGTGGTCTCGCTGTGGGAATGTTGATCCAGACTCGAAAACTCTGTTTGGGTCTAGAAAGGAAAGGCGCTTTCTTTTTTCGGCTTGAGAGCCTAAAGAGCCAAGATAGCCGAAGTCTTTTAGGCTGGAGGGTCGATCCAGATGGGCGATGA
Source organism: Myxococcota bacterium (assembly GCA_029268645.1). Classification (GTDB taxonomy): domain Bacteria; phylum Myxococcota_A; class UBA9160; order UBA9160; family UBA4427; genus TMED88. The sequence continues at coordinate 3,063 of JAQWNI010000091.1, read as the reverse complement.
CCAGGCACGCTCGCGAATCGTCGCCGGTACACGTGGGTCAGGTTCGCGCCCGAGACGCAAGGCATCGTAAGTAGACCAGCGGCAGGTTGGATTTTGAAGGGCTCGGATGTAGTAGAAAGCGCCCTGACGGGGATCGAAGTTTTCGTCCTTCCAGGCGACCATGAGCTGCTTCGCTCCACTGTCGCCAAGAGGCTGACAGGAAGCAAGGTCGACCGAGGCGCCATTATCCGGACAGCGGTGGGAACTCGGGTCCACGGAGAGCCCGTCGGTGCAGGTGACGTCGTGGACCTCTTCGTGTGTTTCTCCTTCCGCATCGATCCAGCCCTTTACGACCTGAATCCGCTGAAGGGGAGCGCTCATCCAGTCGGCCTCTGCCCATGCCAAAAATGTAGGACTCTCGGTCTGGTCATCTTCGGGCTTTAGGACCCCGCCCATCGGAACACCGCCTTCGGTGGCCATTGCGAGGGGGTTGCGGTCATCGACAATCGACGCATCGAATCCCCAGCCGGCAAAGAAGCGAAGAAGAATGCGGGGGCCCGAGGTCGCGTAGGCTTCGCGGCGTTTCATTCCTGAGAAGATTGCTTCCCGGGTGTTCTCTTCGGCCCACACTGCAGCCAGTCCCCCTGAACCGTGGTCGGTCAATATCTGATTGTGGGGTTCTATGCCCGGCCTAAATCGAAGCCGGCGCCGGGCGGGTGAGCTGACGGCCCCCACTTTGCCAGGAAAGTCCCACTCTTCGGTGTCTCCGGGATTCGCATTGTGTCCATCCGTTGCGGCGACAAATCCGAAAGCCAGCGGGTTGAAGCCCAGCTCTTGGTCGAGCTGCATGCCGATCTTGAGACCCTGCCGGGCGAAAGAAGATTCAAACGCACAGCCGACTTCTTGCCCCACCTCGCAAGGGCTCAGGACCTGGTCAAACGCGCATTCTTCATCCGTCGCGCCCACCCCGAGCGCGCACTCGGAGGCTCCTTTGACCTGGTACATTTCGGCTAAGGGTTCGCGACGCATCCGGGTCCGCCAGTCGTCTTCTTTGTAGGTTTCGCCATCCCATGTGTGGCGGCTGTAAAAGAGGCCCCATCCTTTGTTCATGTTGTGCGGAATTGTGAGAAAGTCGCAGTTTTCGGTGCAGTTCTCCTCCAGGCCACGCCAAAGGCCGAGGGCGTTATCGACATCGAGTGAAGAGATTGCCTGATTGGGAAGTTTACTCCCGTTGAAGATGACGTTTCGATGATGCTTTCCGCCGCCGCCGAGCGTGGGCGAAAACTCGTAAGCCGCAAAGGTGGTGAACACGCCGGGCTCATAATGTCGATCAGCCAAGTCGATGTAACGCGCCCAATCGGATTGGCTGTCTTTGAGGCAGCGATCCGGCCCGCCATCGCCGCCGCTGCAGATGGGAATATTTTCTCTTCGTCGTCTATTTCGCGGGCGGTTGCGATAGAAGCCGGGAGGGTGGGTTAAATCAGCTTCGGTCGATTGCCGATTTGTGCGCAGCAGTAAAAAGGCTGCCGTCGTCCATCCTGGTGTCTTCATGAGCCAGCAGTTCGCCCTTTCGAAGAGGGTGAGATCAGTTTCCTCGCAGCGAGTTCGCAGGCCAAAACCTTCGGCGTGATCCGTAATCGCTACAAAGTCCAAAGGCCGCGAGAGCTGCATCAGTTCACCGCCGGGGCTTCGGAGCGGCTCGCCCCGGGCGAACCGATAGGCGTCTTCAACAGTCGCCGTTGTTCCGAATAAAACGGCGTCCATGCTCTCAACCGTGTGCACATGAAGTTCGCCCCAGTACACGTTCTTGAGCGGGTTGAAGGGCTTGGATTCCCATGCTTCGGGTTCGGGGGTTTCAAAACTTGTGTCATTTTGCAGCGCGTAATCCTCAGCAGCGCCGCTTGGTGATATTTCCCTGGCAAGCTGATGAAGAGGGCGCAAGATCGCCCAACCGATGAATGCACCCAACAGAATGATGAGTGCCCCGAGGACCAGCGCGAGCTTCTTAAACATGGAACGTTTCCCTCTTGCTGAAGCGCTTGAGAAAGGCTTTATCGTGTGCGGCATTCATGCGGTCTAGGAGCAGCCCAATGATGATTAAAATCAGCAGAGGAACGAGCCTCATCGTGGCGAAGGAAATCACAGGCACCGTGGCCATGGCGGTGCTGCGACTGAGGGCGGCCCATTTGTGATCGACATTTTGTGAGAATTCGGGGGTGAGAATGAATTCGACGAAGTCTTGCCGGCTTCGATAACGCACCATTGAGGCGAGGTCCCAATCTTGCCGTTCAAAATCGCCGATCCCACCGATGAGGAAGGCCGGTTCGACCATCACGAGGGGGTGGCTCGCGCGCATGAGGAGAAGAGGAGCCACTTGCCTCTGATACTCCTTTTCAGCTTCTTCTGCGCTCGCGATTGCGTGGTGGCCCTCTCTTCCCGCGCCGTATTCGGGGGAATCTCGATGGACATTCAAGTTGAGCATGACGAATTCTTGGCCATCGTCTGATTCGAGAAAACTGCGAAGATTCTCGGCTGCATCAGCGCTCCTTGGCCCAGGGCCTTGTGCTTCAGAACGCTCTTGAGCGCCTCGACTCTCAAAAAGAGCGACGTACTCCTCTATTTTTTCTGGCGAGACCGGCTCTCTCGATCCGCCGTACCAAAAGAGAAAAATTGCGTAGATCGCTGCGAGGCAGGCCCATCGGATTCGTGAAGCGGTCAAGGGTTACCCCCCGGAATATGGATTGGTCTTTGTGGCGGTTTCTGATGGCCGCCCGGCCGAACGGGCCAGTTTTTCGGCGAGGAATATAGGCTCAGTTCAACCATGCCTTTTTGACCGAGGGTGTCGCTTTTGGGGTCTTGGTGGCTCGGCCATGACTTCGAGCCAAGTCAGAAGTATCCGGGCGACCCGCTCATCGAGGTCGTCAGCCTTGGCTTTGACCCGAGTCGCGAACGGCTTGCGAAAAATGCGATAACCGCGGCTCAGTGCAGAGAGAGCGACTTGAAGCGCTTCAAGATCGTGGTCTTCATGGATGTCTCCCTCTTTAACGTCCTGTTGGAGCGCATTGAGTGCATCCTCGAATCGGG
>JAQWNI010000090.1 GCA_029268645.1 Myxococcota bacterium | reverse complement strand
GCCGAGTATCATCGGCGCGACCTAGAGCAGCCGCTGGAATTGCCGGTGGGCCGGGTCTTCGATTTTGTGGTCTGCGCGGATGTGATCGAACACGTCCAAAATCGAGCGCAACTCCTCCGGGGCGCACGCCGTCATCTGAAGCAAGACGGCCGACTGATCATTTCAACGCCCAATATTGCCCTGTGGTTCTACCGTCTCTCCTTGCTGGTTGGGCGCTTCGAATATGGACCCCGAGGTGTCTTGGATGAGACGCATGTGCACCTTTTTACGCGTTCGACTTTCCGGCGAGAGGTTGAACGCGCCGGCTTTCAAGTGGTCGAGCAGCGAGTGACGGCTCTGCCCTTCGAAGTGGTCTTTCACTCGACTGGTCGCAGCCGGTTGGTGCGCGGATTGGCTCGGAGCTATCACACGCTCGCTCGGTTCTGGCCCTCGCTATTCGCCTACCAGTTCATCCTCGAAGCTGAGATTATGACCCTGGACGATGACTCTGCAGGGGCAGTAGGTCTGGTCGACGTTGAATGAGGGCCTCGTAACGATCGGTGAGCGAACTGTCCCCGGGTTTGAGTGCCAAGGCGGTTTGCCAGGCGATTTGAGCGCCGGCCAAATCATCACGTGCCTCCCGAACTTCGCCGAGATGAACCCAGCCCTCGTAAAGGCCGGGTGCGTAGGCGACAGCTCGACTCAGCGAGACCTCTGCAGCGGCGAGTTGGCCGATGCGTTGCAGCGCCTCCCCTGCGCAGAATTGCGAAGCCCCCACGCGATGGCCCAAAGAGGCCGAATTTAGACAATGCGCGGCGGCCGCCAAGGGCTCATCGAGGCTCAGTAGAAGGCCCAAGCGGAGCGGGCCGGCGATGGGGTCAAGGCGCATTCCGTTTTGTTCGCTGGCCTGCGCCCGCTTGATCTGACCGTTTAGTCGATAGGCGACGGCCAGTCGGAAGTGAAAATTTTGGACTTCTGGATTCAAGGAGACGGCTTGCTCAAGCTCTTCTATCGCTCGAACGGTGTGTCCTCGCTGGAGTGCATCAATGGCTAACATCCGGTGTTGGCCGGCCATACTTTGCCCGTGACGACCGAAGGGGGGCGGCGCCGCGACCGCAAGGAGGCCCCCCAAAAGGATCGCCCCGATCAAAACAGCCCAAGGAGCCCCGCGTCCCCGGATGCGGTCAGACAAAGCGGTCATTCCGAGAGCGATTCCTGCGGGTACCAAAGCCAGTCGGTAACGATCGATGACGTGGAAGGCGATCACGCCGAATGCTTGAAGCCAGAGAAAGGCGCTGATCATCCAGGGACCGGGGTCTCGTCGATAGAATGACCCGGCTAAGCCCGCAAAGGTTAGGGGGACAGCCAGCCATGCACCCAGGAAGAGTGCGGAGAGGATGGGGACGCGGTCTCTGACAAAATAGAAGCTTACGTTGTCTGTGAATTCATAGTGATGGAGGAGAAGGCGGCCTTTGTTGACGAAACGGATCAAGCTCTCTGTCGGATTCGCAATGATTCCCGGCCACGTTTCGCTCCACCAAAAGTCTGATGACTCGGCAAACCCGAGTGCCCCCCCAGCGCGTCGCTCGGCCTCGGCTTTGCCGGATCGCCCCTCTCCCGAGGGCCCTGCCTCGGCGAAGGGCAGCGTCGGGTCGAGCCCGTTCGCGCCCGGTCGGTTCCCGATGTAAAAATTGATGCCGGAGCTCCAGGGCAAGATCAGGGCTTCCCCGGACACGACGGCGTTGCGCGTGGCGGTCGCAATCAATAACGGGGCGAGGCCCACGAACATCCAAATCAGCGTGGTCGCCATGGCTCGTCGACCGTTTGCGTAACTTCGCCAGAGACCCCAGAGCAAAAGAAGAGGCACGGCGGTCATAAAGTTACTTTTCAACACGACGGCGGCCCCTGCGGCGAGGCCGACTCGAAAGGGATGCCATCGAGGCGCGAGAGCCAAAGCCAGGGTGCCGGTCGCGGCAAAGACTTCGAGGGTGGTCTTGAGTAGTTGGCCTTCAAAATGCACCAGCGGCCCGTAGAGGGAGACGGTGAGTCCCGCACACGCCGCCGCCCAAGAATTTCCCGAAAGTCGCCCCGCCATCAGGGCGGCTAGAACGGCGGTGCCGGCCCCCACCCCGGCCTGGAGGAGCCGGACCGTTGGAAGATCAGCGCCGAGTTTATGCAGCCCGGCGAGGAAATAGAGGTAGCCGGGCTCGACGAAAAACGGCTCGTGTCCAGCGAGCCAATCCCCGTTTGCAATTTGGCGGGCCCACCCGTCGTAGAACCCGGCATCCAAGAATGCGGTTTGACCGAACGCGGTCTCCCCGAGCTGCAAGTAGAAGACCAATCGCAGGGTCAGTGCGAAGAGACCGACGCCGAGGAGAACCGGCATGAGGGAGGAGGCGCCCGGTGCCCGAGGCTCCATCGGGTTCGGTCTCAGAGACCGAGATGCGTGCGAATACGTGCGATCGGCTCTTCGGTATCAGGCTCGAATCGGCGTCCGGTCAACTGCTCGTAGACCGCGACATACCGCTGAGCCGCCTCGCAGCGGACCGCGTCGGTCAGCTGCGGGGGTGTGCCGTCTCCCTTGTAGCCCTGTTGGCCAAGCCAGAGCCGAACGTATTCCTTGTCGATCGATGGCGGGTCCTCGCCCTTGGACATGGCATCGTCGTAGCCGTCGAGATGCCAATATCGGGATGAGTCGGGTGTGTGGATTTCGTCGATGACGACGAGGCCCCCGTCTTCGTCAAGGCCGAGTTCATATTTGGTGTCGACGAGGATCAGACCGCGCTCCTTGGCAAGGTGTGATCCTGCTTCGAAGAGCGCCCGAGTCAGGCGTTCCGCCTCGTCGTAGAGCTCTTCACTCATGGTTCCGTCGGCAATGATCGCGTCTCGAGAGGTCAGTTCGTCGTGGGCTCCCATTTCGGCCTTGGTTGTTGGCGTCAGTAGCGGTTCCGGAAGTCGCTCATGTCGTCGAAGTCCGTCGGGAAGACGGTGCCCGCAGTATTCGCGGCGACCGCTGTCGTAGGCGGTCCAGATCGACGTGTTCGTCGACCCCGTCAGGTAGCCGCGGAAGACGAACTCGACTGGCAGTAGGCCGCATTCTTTTACAACGGAAACACTTGGGTCGGGGACTGAAATGAGGTGGTTGGGGGCGACGTCGGCGAGTTGGTCAAACCAATAGGCAGCCATTTGGTTCAGGACTTGGCCCTTCAAAGGAATCGTTCCCAGGACTACGTCAAATGCACTGACCCGGTCCGATACGACGATCGTCCGCTGCCCATCCCGAACATAACTGTCTCGGACCTTGCCGGTGTGTTTTTCACCGAGGCCTACAAAATCGGTGCGATCGAGGGTTGTTCGGCACAGGTCAAGAAGCAGTTGGTCGTCGAGGGGCATGAAGTAACTCCGGAAATGAGAGTGGTCGGATCCAAGGGTGGCACCCAATAAAGCCCGCAAGCCGGTCTCCGGCAAGGGGTCTTAGGTAAATCGTTCGGGGCCCAGCGTTTTGGGCCGGGCCGATCGCGATGGCCCCCCTGAGCGGCCTCGGATACACTGGTCGCGCAGCCTTCTGAGCTGCTCACTCTCCCCATTTGAGGCCCCGTTTGATCAGAGCTCAGCGACCGCTCCCCGGGCCGAGGACGTTTCCTCGGGCGGGGATATTGAGCCATTCGCTCGGCTGTCGAGTTCTGGTCGCTCGAAAATCATGGAGATCTTCCCCGTGAAAACGAAATCTCTGCAGGCGGTTCTCGACCGGGTTTTGGCCCGAAAATGCGCGCCGAGCGCAGAGCGCCGCTCGCCGCTGGGCCTAGACCCACGGGACGAGACCGACCTCGAGCAGGCGCATCGGGAAGATCGTTTCCACGACGAGTGCGCGGTTTTCGGGATTCACGGTCACGAGGAGGCGGCCCACATTGCGTACCTGGGTCTTTACGCGATGCAGCACCGAGGCCAGGAGAGTTGCGGCATCGTTTCTTCGACGGGGCGTGAACATCTCGCCCACCGCGCGATGGGACTTGTGGCAGATATTTTCGGCCGAAAGGCGCTTTCCCGACTCGATGGACGGCACGCGATCGGACACGTTCGTTATTCGACGGCGGGGGAGAGCTTGTTGCGGAACGCCCAGCCCATCTGTGCGAACACTGACGGGGGCCCGGTTGCGATCGCCCATAACGGCAACCTTGTCAACGCGAATACAATTCGAAAGGAGCTCGAGGGCCGGGGGGCGATTTTTGGTTCGACCTCCGACAGCGAAGTGATTCTCCATTTACTGGCGCGTTCCCGAGAGCCCCAGGTCGAGGATCGGTTTATTGACGCGATCTCTCGAGTTAAAGGGGCGTATAGCATCGTACTCCTGACAGACGATGCGATGGTGGGGGCCCGGGATCCGAGCGGGTTCAGGCCGCTTTCCCTCGGACGACTCGATGGAGCCTGGGTTTTGGCGAGCGAGACCTGCGCCCTGGATTTGATCGGGGCGACCTATGAGCGTGACATTGAGCCCGGGGAGGTTGTTGTCATTCGCCGTGGCCGATTAAGAAGCTTGAGGCCTCTGAGTCAGCGAGCGCCCGAACACTTTTGTATTTTTGAGTACATCTATTTCGCTCGACCCGATTCTAATCTGATGGGTCATAACGTCTATGAATTCCGGAAAGATCTGGGGCGAGCGCTGGCCCGTGAACATTCGGTTCAGGCGGATCTCGTGGTACCGGTTTTGGATTCGGGCGCGGCGGCGGCTCTTGGGTATGCCGAAGAAGCCGGCATTCCCTATGACACGGCTCTGATCCGGAACCATTACGTGCGCCGCACCTTCATTGAACCGGCCCAAGCCATTCGGGACTTCGGCGTCAAAGTAAAACACAATGCGGTCCGGTCGCTGTTGGCGGGCCGTCGTGTCGTATTGGTGGACGATTCGATCGTTCGGGGAACGACCCTTGTCAAGATTGTGGCGATGCTGAGAATGTCCGGAGCCCGAGAGGTCCATGTTCGAATTTCTGCGCCCCCGACTGTGGGCCCCTGTCACTACGGCATTGATACACCGACCCGCGAAGAGTTGATCGCCCACGACAACACCACCGACGACATCCGCCAGATTATCGGGGCGGATAGCCTGGGTTATCTCTCCGGGGACGGTCTGCGGCGGACTGCTGAATCGGGTTTGAAGCTCGGGATTTGCGATGGCTGTTTTTCCTCCGAATATCCGATCCCGATCGAGGCGGAGGATGACGCACCACAGCTCTCTCTCTTTAGAGTGATGGAAGAGGAACTAGACCAGTGAGCGTTCGAGGGCTTTTGAATCGGGAGACGCTTGAGGCTGAAATTCGCGAGGGCCAAATCGAAACGGTTCTGACGGTGATGCCGGACCTGTACGGTCGATTGATGGGAAAACGGATCTTGGGCGGGTTCTTTCTCGAAGAAATTTTAGATTCGGGCATGCATGCCTGCGATTACCTTCTGGCTTCGGATATGGAGATGGAGCCCACCCCCGGATACGCGCTCACCAGCTGGGAAACCGGGTATGGCGACATGCGGGCTATGCCGGATTTTTCGTCGATGCGGCGCGCGGCTTGGCTCGATCGGACGGCTGTCGTGATGTGTGATTTGCTCGAGGAGGAGAGAGATCTTCCAATTGCAGTCGCCCCGCGGAGTGTTCTCAAACAACAGCTTGATCGGGCAGCGGCGAAAGGCATCATTCCGTATTTTGGAAGTGAACTCGAATTTTTCCTCTTTGATGAGACGTATAGCAGCGCACGAGCCAAGGGTTATCACGAACTGGCGGTTAGTCAGGCGTACAATGAGGACTACCATGTTCTCTCTGGAAGTTTCGCCGAACCGATCGTGGGTGCCATCCGTCGGGAAGTCGACGCTTCGGGTATTCCTGTCGAGTTCAGCAAAGGGGAGGCGAGCCCGGGCCAGCACGAAATTAATCTTCGGTACGGACCGGCGCTTGAGATGGCTGACCGGCACGTCATCTATAAATTGGCCGCAAAGGAAATCGCTGCCCAACGAGACGCTTCCCTTACTTTTATGGCGAAGTGGCACACAGACTACGCGGGAAACAGCCTCCACGTGCACATGAGCTTCACTGATCCGGAGGGAAAGTCGCTTTTTTCGGGAGAGGGTCAGTCCATTCCCGGAACGGCGGCCGAGATGAGCCCGTTGTTTCAGCACGCGGTCGGGGGGCTACTGGAGCATGCCCGGGGGCTCTCGATGCTTTTTGCTCCCAATGTCAATTCCTACAAGCGATATGTGGAGGGTACCTTCGCGCCGACTCGAGCGGCTTGGAGCTATGACAATCGAACCGTTGGATTTCGAGTAGTTGGGCATGGAGCAGGGCTGCGGGTTGAGTGCCGGATTCCCGGGGGCGACGCGAACCCTTATCTTGTGTATGCGGGGATGCTGGCGGCAGCCCTCGACGGCATCGAGCAACGCACGGACCCGGGCCCGCTTTTCGAGGGCAACGGCTACACGGCAACAGACTTGCCTCGCGTGCCTTATTCCCTGGGCGAGGCCATCGGGGCCTTCGAGGCCAGTCGGTTGCCTCGTGCGGCCTTCGGGGGTGAGGTGGTGGATCATTTACTTCACTTTGCTCGTAGCGAACTCGCCGCAGCAGAGCGCGCCGTGACCGACTACGAGCGTGGCCGCTATTTCGAACGTGGATGAGAGCGGATTCGGCCAAGGGCGGGTCGACCTCGATTCAGGCACCGGAGAGAGATTGAACTCCGAGGGGCTGATTCGGTAGACAATAAAGGGGCATGCCGTGGCAGCGCAGCGTTCACTGAATGAAAAGACCGCTCTTGTGACCGGGGGGGGGAGTGGGATTGGTCGCGAGACCGTTTTAAAGCTGGCTGATGCTGGAGCGGAAGTTGTCGTGTTCGACCGCGACGAGGCTGGGGGGCGAGCGGTCGTTAAGGAAGTCCAAGCGAACGGAGGGCGCGCCTGGTTAGCGCTTGGCGATGTTTCTAACGATGCGGATGTGAAGTCCGCGGTCGCGCAGGCCCTCTCGGAAACAGGCGCTCTGCATGTTCTGTTCAACAATGCGGGGATCTTTCCTGATGCGGACGGTTCCCCCACTCAAACCCCGCTCGATGTCTGGGAGCAGGTAATCGACGTCAATCTGAAGGGGGTTTTTCTCGGCTGCCGGCACGGCATTCCCGCTCTCTTGGAATCCGGTGGAGGCTCGATTATTAATACAGCCTCTTTTGTGGCGGTTGTGGGGGCGGCGACTTCACAAATCGCCTACACGGCGAGCAAGGGTGGTGTCTTGTCGATGACCCGCGAAATTGCTGTCGAGTATGCGCGTCAAGGTATACGGGCGAACGCGCTATGCCCTGGCCCGGTGCGAACGCCTTTGCTTGAGGAATTGCTTTCCGAGCCCGAAGCGCGGGCGCGTCGGATGGTTCACATTCCAATGGGCCGACTCGCTGAAGCCGAGGAGCTGGCTGATGCCGTGCTGTATCTCGCGAGCGACGACTCGTCCTATGTCACCGGGACGACCTTTATGGTCGACGGCGGGATCACTTCGGCCTACGTCACGCCCGAGTAGTGACGCCGTTGCTCATTGGCGAGTGGCGTACCGCCGGCGGATGATCAGGATGAGCCCTGTTAGCAAGGCCAGAGGGCTCATGATGAGTGCGAACTGAAGCCCATCGAGTTCTGCGGGTGTTGTGGCGTGCTGGGGTTCGCAGCGGCCCTCCTCGTAGGCTGAGCTGAGTGTGTTCTCGGGACAGTCGAGGTGGGTGATGTCTAGAATTTGATCACGATAGAGGGCGATGTCTGCCGCAAAAGTGGCGCTCCCGTACAAGCTGGACCGAGGCGGTGCGCCTGGGCGATTGCTCACGCTGAATATGATTCCAACGAGTGCGTATCCTTTTTCAGGTTGAAGAGCATCTGCGAGGGCAAAGACGGCGCCCCCCGAGTCGCCGTGGGCTGCCGCGGCCTCCTGATCTGTACTGCCTGGGGTGCCGATGGCCTCGAAGATCATGGGGAAGGCCAGCGTATAGGCGTCTCCGTGTTGGACCGGTCCGACGGGACCGGCCACTTGGTTTGATCCCCAGCGACGAGTTCCCGGGGTGGCCCACATGAAACCGTCGATGAGTCCGGCTTCTGAATCGATCGTGATGGCGCCACCTCGGGCCGAACCCAGGCCGACCAGAGTGACTGCCTGGCCGGGCCGAGGAGAGCGTGCGCCAAGAGTCAACTTCGGAAGTGGGGGATCGGTGCTCAGCCGGAAAAGAACGAGGTCTGCTTTGGAGCCATCCGGATTTTTAAGGTGCATTGGGCTGTGAGCAACCGGTTGGTACTGGACACCGTCGAACTCCGTGATGCCCGCACCCACGTGTGCGGCCGTGATGACCCAGCGATTGCCTAGATAGACCACGGAGCAAGTGCCGCCGCTGCGAGTGCCGACATTGGCCCAACCCCAGTCTGGGTCGGGTGGCATGGTGTTCCCTGAGCCATCTCCTGCGTCGATAATCAATCCGGAGGCCGGGAGTCCGAAAAAAAGTGCAGCGAACCAGAGAATGAAATAGCGGGGACATCGATCGATCGGAAGGTTCGCGCGCGCGGGGTTTCGCATCAGGTCGGGGTCGGTGCGCTCCGAGGGGGAACGCCGCGTTGTAGGAGTGTCTCTCGACGGAAGTCGGCATCGTTTTTTTCCGGATAGTCCAGATTGTAGTGGAGCCCACGGCTCTCTTTTCGGTGAAGCGCGGCCTGGATGATTAACTCCGAAATGGTGGCGAGGTTGCGCAACTCAAGCAGAGGGGGCGTGATGCGAAAGTTCCAGTAGTACTGGTTGATTTCCTCTTGGAGCAGGTCGATGCGTCGAGCTGCCCGCTGGAGCCGTCGATCAGTGCGTACAATGCCGACGTAGTTCCACATGAAGCGGCGGATTTCATCCCAATTCTGTGTGATGACCACGGCATCGTTGCTCTCGATGGTGTCGCCATGTTGCCATTTTTGAATCTCGCCACAGGGTGCGAGCTGGCTGATGCGGCTGACGGCTTCTTCCGCGGCGGCATCGGCGAAGACAAGGGCCTCGAGCAATGAATTGGAGGCCAAGCGGTTGGCTCCGTGCACTCCGGTGCAGGACACTTCGC
>JAQWNI010000089.1 GCA_029268645.1 Myxococcota bacterium | reverse complement strand
CCTGATCCATACGGTCCGAGGCGTCGGTTACCGATTCGACGATTAAAACCACACAGGAGCGACGGTTCCCGTTGCCCGCGACGCCAACGGAGTCCCGTATACTGCGCGTGGCTGAGTGCGAGCCCGGCCCTCCTCCTCTGGCCCTTCCATTGATTAGGACTTGAATCGCCGTTGTCACGCCTTCAACTGAAAATTTTCGGGATGCTGTCGCTCCTCGTCCTCACGGTCGTGGTTGTCATGGGCGTGCTCAACGAGCGTCAGCTCCAGAAGCGCTTGATGCGGGAAACCGTGCGAACCCTCAAGATCGACAGCCGCATGACGGCCTTCACCCTCCCCCAAGGCCCCATCAGCCGCCCGAATCGCGCGGCCTTGCAGAAAGCGGCGATTCGCGCCTCTCAAGCAACGGGAGCGCGCGTTACTCTGATCGACACCGCCGGCGACGTCATTGCCGACTCTGATGTTCCGAAGGCTCAACTTGATCGACTCGACAACCACGCAACCCGACCTGAAGTCCAGGAGGCCATGCTGGGCCGCGTTGGGCAAAGCAGTCGGTTCAGCCAAAGCATCAAGCGTACGCTGGTCTACTACGCGATTCCGTATCAAGTCGCTCCGGAGGATAAAATCTCCGGCGTCATCCGACTCTCTTTAGGGATCGATCGTGTGAACGCCGCCGTCCGGCAGCTTCGTCTCGAGCTCCTCAATGCCGCAGTAATCGGCCTCTTGGCCTCGATCGGACTTTCCTTTGCACTTTCTCTGCTCACGCTGCGCCCGATTCGGGAACTCGCCGAAGTCGTATCCGACATCGCGGCCGGACAGCTTGGCCGACAGCTGCACTGGGGGGCCCGGGACGAACGAGGCGCGATTTCGAGATCGATTAACCGCATGGCCCAACAAATGCGCGAACAACTGGCGGAGGCCGAGTCGGAGCGAGGCCAACTCGACTCCGTGTTGTCTAGCATGGCTGAAGGGGTGCTTGTCGTCGGAGCCAATGGCCGCATTATCCTCGCCAACCCCCGCCTCAGAGAGTTCCTAGAGGCTTGGGGCGACATCGAGGGGCGCCTGCTCCCCGAAGTCGTCCGAAACCCACACCTGGACCAAGCCCTTCGGGAGGCCAGCCTCAGCGAAGGCCCCGTCGTACGCGAGCTTGAGATCCGCGCTCCGCAGCCCCGGATTCTCCTTCTCCACGCCGAGCGATTCCCGAAAGACGGTGAACGCGTCGGAACCGTGATCGTCATCAACGACGTCACCGACGTCCGTCGCGTGGACAAAGTACGCCGAGACTTCATTGCCAATGCCTCGCACGAACTACGAACGCCCCTCACCGCCATTCAGGGGTTCGCAGACACGCTGGCCACGGGGGATATTGATGCCCCTCAGCAACAGCACTACCTCGAAGTCATTGCCCGCAATGCCCAAAGAATGTCCGATCTAATCGAGGACCTTCTCGCTCTTTCTCGGATCGAGCAGGACGGATTCACACTCGAGATTGCCGAAATCGACCTTCAACGGATCGCCGAAATGACCCTCTCCGATTTTGAGCCTCGATTCGAAAAGGCTGGACTCGCATTACGCTTCCATGCGGAGCCCTGCCCCCTGGCCTTAGCCGATCGTCGCGCCGTAGAACAAATCCTCACCAACCTGCTCAGTAACGCCGCGCGATACACCAACGAGGGAGGCCATGTCGATCTGAGCGTTTCAGCTGAGGGCGACCGAGTCATGCTCCACGTCAAAGACGATGGAATCGGAATCCCCGAACATTCCCGCGAACGCATCTTCGAACGCTTTTACCGAGTGGATGCTGCGCGCTCACGAGCCGTTGGGAGCACCGGCCTCGGGCTTGCCATCGTGAAGCATTTGGTTTCGCAGATGCACGGCGACATCTCCGTCGAGAGCGAACTCGAGCAGGGATCGTGCTTTACCGTTTCGCTCCCGTCCGCCGAAGCCGACAACCCAAGCCATTAAAAACGAACGCGAACGGTCCCGCCATACTGACGCGGAGGCCCGAGCACCCCGGCGTATCCACTGATGACCGGCACATCGAATCCAATCACGAAATAGTTCGAGTCGGTCACGTTTGTCATCCACAAGGTGAATTCCAAGAGGTCGTCGTCGGTCCGGAAGCCCGTGTGCAGATTCAAGAGGTTGTAACCCGACTGCAAGAGATTCGGGTCCAAATCTTGGGCGAGGTAATACTCCGAAGTGTATGTGTAATCGATGCGACCAAACCAAAAAATCGGAACCTTCGGAACAGGCCGCTCGTAATTCAGAAAAAGAGTCGACGTCCATCGCGGTGCATTGTCCAGAACTTGCCCCGAGAGATCCTGCGTACAGGGGGTCTGCTGACAGTAAACCAACGGAGCAGCCGGGAAAGCCTCCGCCACCTGTTCAGGAACTGTCGCCTGCGCATCCGGGAAGCTCTGGTACTTCGCGATATTAAAACCAAGTTGCAGGCCCAGCTGGAGGTTGTCGATCCAGCTGGGTGAGTAGACCATGTCTGACTCAAACCCATAGCTGAAAAGCTGACCGGCATTCCGAACAAGAATCGTCGAACCATCGAATGTTTGTGCCTGGAAATCATCGTAATCGGTAAAGAATCCCGTGATATTGAAAGTCAGTTGGTTATCAAACCACTGGCTTCGTAATCCGGCTTCGTAGCTATACGCTTTTTCATCACCAAATTCAGATTCAGCATTCGCGGGCACACGCAGCTGGTTGAATCCGCCGGACTTAAATCCGTTGGCAAAACTAGCGTACAGCATCAGAGAATCTGTCGGCCGATACCGCAAGATGGCGCGCCCTGTCACATCAGTGACGTCGAGTTCTTGGTCCAAGGTAATCGTGGGTCCGAACAGTCCTCCGATATCAAACAATTCACAAAATTGATTTAGGCTGACGCACTGACTCTGGCCTTTCCGCCATTTTTTTTCATAGGTCACTCGTAAACCGCCCGTGAACTCAAGCTGATCCAGGATCGAGAGCGTCCCTTCCCCGTACGCGGCGAGGCTTAACGTCTGATGGGTGTTCTGATTCACATTTGTGGTTGCCCCGAATAGGCTAAACGGATTAGGGGCAGGCACCTCGGCCAGACCGGACTCAAAACCGTTACGATCCTCTGTATCCATACTCATATAGAACATGTAAAGACCGGCCTGATACTCAAAACGATTCCACTGAGGAGAAGTCAGCATCAGTTCGCTGGTCGCCTGATTGAGACTCACGTTCTGATCGGCCTGCACGGCGTCGTACTCGGAGAAGTCTCCGTCGAACCGGCTGTTGGTCGAATACGTCCTCCAAGCACTTAACCAGCGCAGGTCGTAGTCTCCGAGCAATAAAGTGGTATCCAGCGAGAGGCCGGCGACATCAACAACGTTCTGAGGTGTCACGTTTGCGCCCACGACCCGGTCGTAGGGATCCGCCACAGGCAAGAGAGCCGGCGGGTCCTGCGCGAAGGCCAGTCTTCCGAAGTCGACCCCCGACACAGATTCGCCCAGGCCCCAATCGCTGATCTCGGCAACAAAGGAGCGGGTATTCTGGTGGTTGTAGTCACCGATCAGCTCAAAGGAGAGATTTTCGGTTACATCCCAGGCAAGTCGACCTCGAACACCGTACTGATTGGCATCGTTGACCCGTTCCCCATCAAATCGGTTCACCGCAAAACCTTCTCGCTGCACCTTATAGCCGGACAACCTCAGAGCGAGCTCGTCCTCGAGAATTGGGATATTCATCGACCCTCGAAACTGCATGTCGTCATAGTTGCCTATGCGTCCCTCTAAAAAAGTTTCGAATTCATTTCCCGGGCGCTTGGTGACCACGTTAATGGCCCCCGCGGCGGTATTCTTGCCGAAAAGCGTGCCTTGCGGTCCCCTTAGAACCTCGACGCGCTCGATGTCGAGCAGGTCGCTGACACTCATGCCCGCCCGGCCCTGATAGACCCCGTCAATAAAAACACCAACACTCGGATCGATGCCGGCGTTATTCCCCACCGACCCAATGCCCCGAATCCGAATGCTGGTCGAACGGGTATCGGTGACCGGCCTGATTTGGAGATTGGGGACAAACTGCTGCAGCTCGGTAAATCGGGTAATGCCCGCGTCAAGGATCGTCTGCGCTCCGATCGCGGTGATTGAAATCGGCACGTCTTGAATGTTTTGCGAGCGCTTGGTGGCGGTGACCGTAATCTCTTCTACGTCCCCAGGTCGAGGAGGATCCATCGCGTCGCCGAGGGCCGGATCGAATTCATCCGGATCGATCGCGTCGGGGGTGTCGTCCAAGGGTTCGCCTTCGGCATCGACACCGATCTGCGCGGCGTTGCCCACGTCGGGATCTTCAACGATTTGCTCGATGTCTTCCGGATCCTCCAGCGAGTCGAGTTCCTGGGCCCCAAGAATGTCGGAATAACCGACCACCATCAGACAGACGCAGACAAGAAGAAAAAAAGTCCGTCGCAGAAACACTGACCCCCCCCCGGGCTCGTTGCGAAGCTTCAAAAGTGCCATCCTAACCCGAGCATTTGAACAGAACCGTCGGAAATTCATATTCACGACGCCGCCGGATCAATATAGAATCCAATCATTGTGCCACAGGGAGCCCCAAATCCGCGTGCCGATTATCTTCCCCAGCGTCGCTGAATCGTTGAATGTCCGCATTTTTTCCGCGGGCTGCGTCCGGGCGGATACCTGGTGGACGGAGAGCGACCGCCTGCGCGGTTTTTGGCGGCTCTACCGACACGAGAGCGATGGCGCTGGGCTCAAAACCGACCGCGGCCTCATCCAAATGCCCGCCCAAAGACTCGTGGTGGTGCCGGCCGGTTTGCCTTTTGAGCCCACCCTCGAACACCCGGTCGAGCAATTTTTCCTCCAATTCGAATTCGTGGGCTGGCCCGCACCAGAATCCCTCGAAATCATCCCGGATCCTGTGATTCTGCCTTCCGACCCCAAAAGAGACATCTTGGTGGACCAGATCCGCAATGAAATCGAATCCGCCGAATCCATTGAGCCCGTTCTGGCCAGTCGAATGAAGTCTCTGGTCCATCACGCAGCCGCGGAAATCCTGGGGCAAATTTCACCCGAATCTGCTCAGCAGTTTCTCAGAATCGCCGAAGGTCGACGCGAACTGGTCGCCGTCCTTCAGTACATCGACGCTCACATTGCAGAACCGATGTCGAATGCCCGTCTCGCTGAAATCGCCCTGGCGAGCGAATCCAGATTTATTCGGCGCTTTCGAGAGGCCACCGGAAGAACCCCGGCCCGCTACGTCCAAGATCGCCGGGTCAGCCACGCCGCCGAGCTCTTGGTCTCGACCGACCACACAATTGACGAGATCGCTGGCCGCTGTGGATTCACCAACCGCTACTACTTCACTCGCGTCTTCGCGCAGCGGATGGGCTGCCCACCGGCCCGCTACCGGAGCCGGCGCCCCTTCCTGCACAACCCCGAAGGATCTTCCGGTGCAGAGGCCGCCCCACGCCGCGCTTAGCGGCGATTTCGAGCCTCGTCTTTCATCGACTCAATATCGATGAATCCGTCGCGGGAATAACCACACGCCAAATCCGGCGTCTCGATCAGCGTCGCGGCGTGTTCCTTGTCGACGACATCTGTCCCAAGAAAATCGTCGAGCACCCTCGCTTGCTCAAGGACTGCTTTTCCTTCAGACAGGCGGACGGAATCCTTATTGGCCGTACCCAGACACAGAAGCACGGCGCCCAGTTCCACCCGATAGTCCACCCGGGCGGAAGAGATCTCTACGGCCCGACGCGCGTAGGAGAGAGACTTCTCTTTGTCCCCTCGCACCCCGGTAAAGAACCTAAGCCACCACCAATCCGGCACGATGCGATAGAAAACAGCCCCGGCATAGTAAAGATTCCCAAGAATCGAATTGCCCTCGCCATCATTGAATGCAGGCTGGAGGGCGATCCCTCGGGTCAGAAGGCGGTCCATTTCCCGAGCGTCTCGGACGGCCGTCATGATGCCCCGAGTGGTCGCTTGGCGGCCCAACGCAACGAACTTCCAGAGCATGCACGCCGCACAGTCGGGGTCGATTGAAATCCCACGCCCCGCCCAGACTTCGGACTGTTCGAAAAACTGGATTCTCTCTTCCTTGTCCTCGAGCGGCAGGCTCTCGCCCGCCCGCCAGTAATTGCGGGCTATTCGCCAATACGTGAAAGATTCCTCGGGCACCTGGCCTGCAATCAACTCATACACCCGCGCCGACTCGACAAAGCGCCCCGCGAGTTCATCATCAGCCCCTTGGCCCCACAAATCCCGTAGAGCGGGATCCGAGAGCCGGCCCGGCAGCGCTTCGGGGTCGAAGGGCCCAATCAGCCCTGACTCGGGGGTTCCGAACCGATCCACGTTGTCCGTCGTCTGGAAAGCTTCTTCCGTTGCCTGCTCCGCTCCGCTCAATGCGCCGTTCTCGGAGTGAGCCTCTTTTTGCGACGGTACACCGAGGACGTCGTGGATTTCCCCGGGAGCGGGTTGCGCCGAAAGCGTCGGTCCCGAGAACCGCGCATCCGCTACAGCCTGCGCGGCAACCCCGAGACAAAGGATCATGGAAAGCCCGCCCCACCAGGCAATTCCTGGCAGCGGGTGCCATCGCCCAACTGTGGGTCGCTGCGGGTTTTCGGACACTGTGATCCTTCCCAAGGCCCAGAACTGAGTCCCACGGGCCTCAGTATGGAGTGCCCCGGGTGACGGTTGCGGTGTCAAAAATATCCCGCTCACCGGCCACACGAGTCCGAAACCCCTTCCCCATCCCACGCAACCGCCTTTTGCCACTGCATCCTGGGAACCTTAATGGGCACGCTCGATCTTCCGGTGCACGAAGGAGCGCGAAGCCTGCCCCCCCGACTCTTCGTCTCGTCGTGCCCGCTGCTCGGCGTAGACCTCCCAGGAACCGGTGCAGAATTCAACCCGGCCGTCCCCTTCGAAACCAATGATATGGGTTGCGATCCGATCCAAGAAGAAACGATCATGGGTGATAACGATGGCACAGCCCGGATACTCAAGCAGGGCCTCTTCAAGCACCCGCAGGGTCATCAGATCGAGATCATTAGTCGGTTCATCGAGAATGATAAAATTGGATGCATGCCGGAGAAATTTGGCCAATTGCACCCGGTTTCTCTCGCCCCCCGAGAGCTTGCCGACCGGCGTCTGCTGAATCGCACCGGTAAAAAGAAAACGAGCGAGATAGTGACGCACCGCGAGTTCTTTTTCGCCGTAGTCGATCATCTCGGCTCCCTCCGCCACCTCCTCATAGACCGTCTTGGCCGGATCCAAAGTCTGCCGGGTCTGGTCGACGTAGCAGAACTTCGTATTCTGCCCGACCTCAATCTCGCCCATATCGGGGGTCTCTTTTCCTGTGATCATGTTCACGAGAGTTGTCTTGCCGAGCCCGTTGGCCCCGGTAATCCCCACAATGGCGCCGGGCGGCATGTCCCATTCCAGGCCTTCAAAGAGTGTCCGCCCATCATAGGCTTTGCCGAGGTCCCGCAAGGACAGGACAGTTTTTCCCAAACGAGGTCCAAACGGGATCATCAAATCGAGCTCATCCGCCGGAACGATCAACGAGGCTTTCTCGACCAAGTCCTCATACGCGCTAATCCGAGCCTTGGATTTAGTTCTACGGGCCTGGGGCGTGGAACGCATCCACTCCAGTTCCCTCGCCACCGCCTTAAGAAGGTTGGCATCTGTTCGACTCTTGACCTCTTCTTGTTTTTCTTTGGCGTCCAAAAAGTCCGAGTAGTTCCCCTCATAAGACTTTAAAACGCCCTGGTTGATTTCGAGCATCCGCGTCGCCACCCGGTCCAGGAAGTATCGATCGTGAGTCACCAGCATGTAGGTTCCCGAGTAGTTCGCCAGGAAATTCTCAAGCCAGGTAATGGTGTCCGCATCGAGGTGATTGGTGGGCTCGTCGAGAATCAGCAGGTCGGGCTGAGCGAGCAGGACAGTACAAAGAGAG
>JAQWNI010000088.1 GCA_029268645.1 Myxococcota bacterium | reverse complement strand
TCCGTCGAAACATCGGTCTGCGCTGGGTTGTGATGCGACATCGGGTAGGGGCCATCGGCGAGCCAGAGGTTGCGCGCGGGCGTCGCGAATGGGCTCGAGGCGAGCGCGGGCGAACCCGTTCCCGACAAAGCCTGCGACGGGGTGTCGCCGTCCGCGTCGAACGCTGGACTGACCAACGTGGCTGCCCTCTCCTGGGCACCCGCAGGGCCCGAAAAGAGAAGGGGCGTCAGTACGAGGAGGCAAAGCCAAAGGCACTGAACCCCAGACAGCATGAACACCTCCGTGTGGTGGAGAATACCACGAGGACACTGGGGCCTCTCGCGGAATGCGGAGCCCGTTGCGGGAGTGCCCTGCCCTGCACGCTCGGCGGATAGGAATTTCAATGGTGAGCTGACATTCGACGAGCTGAGGGCAATCGCCGAACGAAAGGCCTCCAAAGGGGATTAGAGCGCAAACCCGAAATTAAGACTCAGGACCAGCGCGTCGGGAACGCCCGAAAGACCACCGGGTCGAATCACCCCTTGAATGTCCGGCTGAAGGAAGAACCCCCCGGTGACATTAAAACGGTAATTCATTTCAAGCACGACTTCATAGTCCTTCACAGCTTGATTCATCGCCTGCTGGTACGCGCGAAGGTCATCACTGAACCTGCCCCAGACGGCCACAAAGGTTGTGACGTCGTTGTCGCGACCGGGAAGCAAACCTTGATAAATCAACCCACCCGAAACCATCCAGGGCATCGGACTCGTTTCTTCCGACGCGTAGCTGATGCTGAGAAAACCATCGAGTCCCTGCCCTCGCCCTAGACCAAACGCACCGTCATATGTGGGCGTATTGTCTTCCAGATAGAGATCCTGTTCAAAAATAACATAGAGGCCCCATCCGGCCCCGTTGTACGGTTGCTGCGTCCTTAGATCCGTCAGAGCCTCCCAACTCGCGTACCCCCCAAACTTAATCTTTCCGCCATAGCCGGAAACATCAGCCTCGGGAGGCCCGGAGCCTTCCACATCCTTGAAGAGGCGCCACGCGCCA
The DNA here is from genome assembly GCA_029268645.1 of Myxococcota bacterium. Taxonomy (GTDB): domain Bacteria; phylum Myxococcota_A; class UBA9160; order UBA9160; family UBA4427; genus TMED88. Next base: position 31,427 of record JAQWNI010000088.1, on the reverse strand, counting down.
TGAATCCATCCAGCCTCGACCAACAGCATGGGTCCCGAGCCATCCGGTAAACCAAAATTCACGCCGTGATCATCCGGATCCCTGAAAGTCGGATACGTGGCATACACACCCGCCTGCAAATACCAACTCGCCGATGGCTTCACTTTGACACGACCACCCCAAGTCGCATACGGAAAAGTCCCGAAGCTCACCGCAGACGTCGCGTTAATCGGCGTTGAACAGACCGCCTGATTGACCGAGGCACAAAAAGCGGCCCCACCGCCGAAGTCGTTGGCCATCACAAGCCGTCCGAGGGCCACCTCAACAAAGCGGCCCAGACTCTGAACCAAGGCCAGATCAACGAGACGGGCCGAGGGATTTCCCTGTGCGTACTGAACTTGAAAGAAGTTTCCGACATAGTCCGTGGAGAGGCTGTCACCCCAATTCGCATTCATCGAAGCAACGAAATACCCCCCTCGCCAACCCATCATTCGATTCAGATCAATGAAAAGACCCGCGCCAACTCGCTGAATATAAGTCTCGCCCTGTTGTTTCCCGCCCACCGGGTTTCCCGAGATTTGTCCGCCGTAGCCCGCCACAAGAGCCACGCCATATCGAGAAAAAAGAGTGCTGCGCGCACCTCCCCAATTTCCGGTGAGGGTCGACTGCTCCTTCCAGGACCCATCTCCCCAAACGTTGGGTGAGAAAAGCCCCCAATCATCGCCCGGGGCCTGGGGCGGCGCGTGATACCACGGCGAGTCCGCATAAGGCCCTGAACTATCCCAAACACTGGGCTCAAATAGAGTGGGCGCAATCCATGGAGCAACCTGAGCGCTCACGGGAGAGTTCAGGAGCGTCACGCTGGCCACAAGCCAAATGGCAAAAAACAGCGCCTTTTGGTGCCGCGATTCGGTTCGATTTTGACCGTAGGCGGCTGCCACTCAACCGACCCCATTTCCCTGGGCTAGGGCGCCCTGCTCTGCATAATCAGCTCTTGTATTTTGGCGCGGGAACAGAATAGAATAAAAAAATCACACAATCACACGACGCTACATCTGGACTTCCTGTTCGCGATTTGGCCTGCCCGCATACGGCCTGATCGATACTGAGATCAAAGCTGGATTCAAACTGATGATCAAATTGTGATGAACCGTAAGGGGAGCCCATGTGGCAAACAAGGCGCGAATTCATCAAGTCTACGGTCGGCGGTGGAACCGCCGTGTTGGTCTCAAGACTGGTGCCTTTCGGTGCTTTGGCGAGTGGCACAGCCCAGGCAGCCGTCATGGATCCGCCGAACGCCTGGAGTGGCCCGCCCGGCGAAGCACACTACCGAATTGATGGACTGGCCAAGGTCACAGGGCAAAAAATCTACGCGCGAGACTTCCATCCCCGGGACATGCCAGGCTGGCCCACCCAGTACCGGCACGCCTTCGTACTGCGAACCGACTTCGTCGATCACCTTTTTGAGGGCGTGAATCTAAAGGCACTCCCCAAGGCCATCCGCCCAACCATCGTGATCACCGGTGAAGACCTGGCTCGGGACGGGATCGGAGTCGCAAGGCCCGACTATCCCGGCGGAAACTACCTGCTGCGCAAAGGCGAACGGCCCAGATATTTTGGTCAAGAGGCCGCGATTCTTCTCTTCGACGAACGCGAGGCACTCGAAGAGGCTCGAAGGATCCTTCTGTATGAGGAAAAGGGAGCTCGCAAAGGAAAGCGCGTTCCTGTGCCGGATTTGGGATTTTATTCGCCGGAAACAAGCATCATCCACGTCACCCAAAAAAATGGCGACCAAGAATTCGCGCAGACCCTGGGTGGGCCGGTTCATCCGAGCGAACCGGGGAAGCGTAATGCTGAGGCCATGGAATATGTCGAGCAGATCGACGCCATGCTTGAAAGCGGAGATCTCGAGGTATTTCAGGGAAGCTACAGCACCCAGATCACTGACCCCATGTTCATGGAACCAGAAAACGGGCTGGGCTGGCTAGACCCGAAAACCAAGACCATGCATCTCTTGATCGGCACCCAATCACCGGGTTACGACGTCAACTCATCACGAGAACTATTCGAGCCAGACGATTGCAAGATCGACGTAGACACGGTCCACCTCTACGCCGCCTATCCCGGTGGCGGATTCGGTGGCCGTGACACTTCGATCCTCTGCCTTTGGCTCTCATTGGCCGCCGCCTACTCCGACCAACCAATTCGAATCGCACACGATCGTTTTCAACAGTTCCAATCCGGCGTGAAGCGCCATGCGTCTAAAATAGACCTCAGCTTCGGCCTAGAAGAAGACAATACCTTCAAGGTAATTCGCAACTACACGGTGCTTAATGGCGGTGGCCGAATCAACGTCAGTTCCTATGTAGCAAGCGTGGCCGGAATCCTGGGAACGGGCCCTTACAACTTCGATTACGCCGACATTTGGTCTCGCCCTCAACATACGACCGCCGTCGTTGCCGGTTCCATGCGCGGCTTCGGGGCCTTCCAATCGTTTTTTGCCGTGGAATCCCTCGTTGACGAGATCGCCGTCCAAAAGGGGCTCGACCCCATCGACCTTCGTATTCAAAACCTCCTCAAAAAAGGCACGCCCATCTCGACGGGGGCCCCGGTGGCACCGACCGGCCTTCGCGAAATCTGCGAAAGCGCAAAGAACCACGAGCTCTGGCGAGATCGAGAGATCCTCAAGAGAGATCTCTCCTCCGACGAGTTTTCCTTTGGAGTCGGCTTCGCCCTCGCTATGAAGAACTACGGAACCGGCGCCGATGCCGTCATGGCGGCTGTCTCGCTGGACCCAACGGGGAAACTCATCCTGACGACCAATTCGATCGACATGGGCCAGGGGCTCGCGACAGCCCTGGCCCTCTCGACCGCGGATTCTCTCGGGAAGAATGCCGACGAGATCGAGACCGGAGAGGTGGCCCTATTCGAAAACCTCAAGCTCGTCGATGGCTTCAAGATGCAGAAGGACAACCCACGCTGGACCCCTGTGATCTGGAACTCGACGAAAGCCTCTTCGGGATCCTCTCGATGGGCTCACGCGGTGGAGCAAGCCAGCCAAGTCTTACTGGCAACCGGCATGCTGCCGGCTGCTCGCTCATTGTGGGGCCGCGGAGCTGCGGGGATCAAGCCGAAGGACATTCGGTGGAAGCAAGGCCAGCTCAGCGCTTCAGGTTTTGCGCCCATCCCTCTTCGCGATCTCGCAAAGAGAATGCACGAGAAAGATTTTCCAGTATCAAGCATGATCCATGCATTCCACAGTGGGGTGTGGGTCAGTGCCGACTACACAGTCGGAGACGTAACGGATCGATGGGAAATCGATGCGCTCGCCGTGCAACTTGGCGGTCAGGCTGAATGGAAATTGATCGATCGCAAAAACCCCAAGCTCTACACCGTTGAAGACCTCTGGATGAAAGATGGCCAGACGCTCGGCTCCACCGGCGCCCTTGCTTCGGTGATGGTGAATCGAAGAACCGGTGAACCGAGAGTCGTGGGGGGGGTCCACTATGCCGCTCCGGGCAAGATAATCCAGAGGGATCTTGTCGAAGGTCAGATGGACGGTCAGTGGGCCATGGGAATCGGCCACGCGCTCCTGGAAGACTTACCCAACTCGGCGGACGGAGCTGCCAACGGTACTTGGAATCTCAATCGATACTTTGTCCCGCTCGCACGAGACTGCGCGATCGAATCAACAGAAAAGGTCCTCCTCCCACCGGAATCGCCGGATGCTCCCGCACGAGGCATGGGGGAAGTTCCCCTTTTGCCGGTCGCACCCTCCATCGCTAACGCGATCGCACACGCCACGGGACATCGTTTTCGCAGCCTGCCCATCACCGCCGAAAAAATTCGGGCAAAGTGGAGTTGAGCGATGAGCATGATTGATCTTGATCTCACCATCAATAACCAAAAAGTCCACCGCAAAAAAATCGATGGATCCAAATGGCTGAACGACTTCCTGCGCGAAGATCTCGGCCTAACCGGAACCAAATTCTGTTGTGGCATATCGGTGTGCCGCGTCTGCACGGTCGCTTGGCGGCGGGTGCCGGACTCTCACTGGGAGGCCATTCGGTCTTGCTCCACAACCATCGAATACCTGAACGGAACCGAAATCAAGAGCGTCGAGGGCCTTCCGGAGGGAAACGAACTCCACCCCTTGCAGAAGTCTTTTCTTGACAACTTCGCATTCCAGTGTGGCTACTCGGCACCCGGATTCCTGATGGGGGCCTATTGTCTTTTGGACAAGCTTTCACGGAGCCCGGTTCCCAAAGCCGATATCGATGCAGCGATCGAGGATGCAGTCGGGGAGCATATCTGCCGCTGCACAGGCTATGTCCGATACAGGCGAGCCATCAAGCAAGTCGTCTTGGCCACACCAGGCCTCACGGTCTAGCAGGAGAAAGCGATGCGAGTCTTCCATCCAATCTTCATCTTCCTGGCGACTCTTCTATTGGCGCTGCCGTCCCAGGCAGCCGACTCGAGCAACGACGACGAGTACGACATCATTCAATACGCCAAGGATTGCGCGGAACTCATCGCCGAAGCACCCCCTTTCAATTGCCTTGACTTCGACACGATTCCCATCACGGTCGACGGCAAGGAGCCGAAGAAATACACACGCCACATGACGTGTGACAAGCCGGCCTACCTGCCCTATCCGGAGGAAACGGATGGCCAGTGCACTCCGTGGACCAGAGTACAAACCGTTCGGGATGACGATGTACAGATCCTCCAGTACTGCCGAAGAATGTACATCCGACCGAAGGATGACCCCTATTTCGATTCGCTAGAAATGATCATGCACAATGTAGTTACGGGGAGCACTTGCTTCTTTATTTCGAAGAACTTCGGCCAAGACCCGAAGGGTGAGTACGGACTTCGCGTGCCCCCACCCCACGAAGAAACTCCACCGGAAGGCTTTCCCTCCGCGCGGGAAATCTGGGCATCCCCTCAACAAATCGCAAACGAAGGCTGCATCTATTGCCACGACAGCGACCCCTGGATGCATACGCCCTGGATCATGCAGACGGAACAGTTGCCTGCGGACCCGCGTGGATTCCACTCGGTGGACGTGGGCGGCCCCTTCGATGCGTGGCCGAAACCGCTTAGCATTTCGACCCGCGGCAACTCCTGCACGGGCTGCCACAGAATCGGCAATCTGAATACGTGCCTGACCCAGGATATTCCCACCTTCGGCGAACAGCCGGCCAAGATGATGCAATCCGTTGGCATGGCGGCCCATGGTCGCTTCGGCGCTCAGCCTGGAACAGTCGAAGACCAGAACCGCGTCACCACAGCCTGGGGGGCCTCCCCCCATGGGTGGATGGGCGATCGCCTACCGGATCCCAACTCGGATCTGTGGACCGAATACTACGAACATGTGGAAGCTTTGCAGAAGTGCTGCGACGACCCCAGTGGGCCAGGCTGTTTGGTGGAGCCCATCGGGAGCAAGAGCGAGTGGCTCGAACGGCAAGAATTACTCCAAGGATTGATCCCGGCGCCCTAAAAGCCAAGCCCTGCCCACAGCCCGTCCACTTCCATTCACTGCGTCGACGGACGACAAAGAAGAGGCCCACGATGTCATTCGGTCGGGCCATCGGCGTGCTCACGCTTTGATGATGCAGGAGGCCCTTGGATCAGAGCCGGTCCAGAAGAGGTCGGCTAGGCCGATGGCACGTCACAACCCCCGCATCGGAGGGGACACCGGGACCTGAACTCGGCTGAGGCTTGGTCCTCGGGCCGCTAGAAGCAAAATCAATCGTTTTGTCATCCCGCTCCTATGCGTCGTAGCGGATAGGAATTTCAAAGGCCCATGGTGCACCCTCGGCATGGCCCGAGGCTCAATGCACCCTGCGACGTGAGGCCACTCAGCTTGCCTCGCGGCGCGCCTTGCTCTTCAGAATTGGTTCCATGGTCTGGTGATCGAGCACGCGGCCGTCCTTCGCCAACCCCTCGACGAGACTCCCCTCTGGTGCGTACAGGTTGAAGAGCACAAGCGCACCTTCCGGCCCCCCGATCTCCACGTGGACGTCGCCTGGTGCCTTGTGGACCCAGGTACCTGCGGGCTTGACGACGCGGCCCGTCTCCTTGCCCGTTTCGAGGTCGATGTCGATGACGGTGAGCTCACCTTCGAGCACGAGCGACGAGATGGCCGCCGTGTGTCGGTGGAGATGGCAAGCGCTATGCGGGTCCCAGCGGTACAGAAGATCCACGTGACCATCTTCGCGTGCGTCGAGGACCGCGCCCCAGTAGCTGATCGGGTGATCGAACTGCGCCTCGCCGACAAAATGCTTCCAACGGAGGTCATCGTGATTCAACAGATTCATGGGGACTTCCCTTTTTCTTGGTTGAGCGTGGTCAGATCCAACTAGCCCCTGGTTCGCTCTCGCGTCGGCCGCGCCTCAGCCGAGATGGGGAGGATAGGAATTTCAAAGGCCCATTCTAGACATTTGGGCATGTAGAGGGGGGGGGCAACTTAGCGCACTCATGATATCGCTCGACGGCTATGTGATTATGGGCGCTGGGATCGGCGCGGGCACCACCCCCAAAGAGAGATCACGATGAATCAAAACCCCAACCTGGGTGACCAGTATAAGGATCGAGCGAGCCTAAGAAGGCGGTGCCGCCTCAGACCACAGGAAGCGTGGACTAACCCAGCTGAGCCTAGACCCACCTCGTCACTCCACACACAACCCGAGTCAAGCGCGTCTCGAAGTCAACCCCAAAAAAAATCAGCTTAACGGTTGACTTCAACCAGAAGAGTTTTGATCTCAGAATCTGTGCAATGCCCTACTTCTGAGCGGGAGGCTCGAAAACGTCCCGACAAGTCAGGTGGCGACTGCCTTCGCTATTGGGTTGGATAGGTCAAAGGGATCGGGATTTCGGGTAGCTCTTGTACACGAACTAAAGCGTTACTAAAACCTGAAGCCGTGCCGTCAGCCAAGTGGCCCAGCTGGGTCATGTGTAGGGTCGACCCATAGACTGTCATCGTTCCGCGACCCGAGACACCGGGAAAGCCCGAATCTTCAGAATGACGGACCTCGATATATTCGAGACGATTGCGACTCGAAGGGACTCCAATCGCATACTCCCTGACATAAATATTTCGATCTAGATTCCACCATTCAACAACGATCAAGAGCTGGTCACCCTCGCGGGTAAAGCTGACGCATACGTTCTTACCCTCTTTGGTGGAGGTTGCGCCATACGCATCAACGTCCAAACGGGTGTGCTCTTCAACAGCGCACCACGCCGATTCGTCGAGGCGATTCAAAAGTTTCTGCATGTTGTTCGCGGTGATCGCACCGATTCGGTCCGCACGCGCGGATGCTCGAGGGGATTTCCGAGGCTGCGCATCTGAGGCGTGCGCAGCGGAGCAGAGCATGAGACAGAAGCAGCCGGTGGCCAGCCATTTCATTCGGGACATTTTTCGATCCTCTTCATCAGTAGCGATCCAAGTAGAGTGCTCACCGCAAAAAATACGGTGAGTGACCACGCTGCCACAGAGAACAGCGATCGGTCAATCAGTCATCGCGATTTTTTTGGGAGGAGAAATCGGAAAAGTCATTACGCGACAACGAAAGTGAGCCGGTGCTTTCCAGAGAAGCACCTACACTAGGCCGTCCAAATGGAGGGGTGGCGCCCAAGAAAGACGAAGAAGAGCCAAATTACACCCAAACATGTTTCCGTTTCAAACTCGCGACAGTGACGGGATTTCTCAGGACGTGCTGCGCTCTTTCAGCGCCTCCAGAATGGCTTGAAGCGGCCCGTGACGAAGCCGGTTCATCCCCCTTTCGGGCTTGATACCGGAGGCTCGCTAACCCGCCCGCGGTTGCCCCCAGCGCGACAACGAGAAGCCAACGCCCCCCCGGCCCACTCAAGGGAACCGGCTGTCCCACCGCATTCAAGAGGTCAAGCCGCTCGGCAGCGGCAAAGCACTCAAGGCGCGGATAGGAATTTCAAAGGGCCATTCTAGACATTTGGGCATGTAGAGGAGGACGTAACAAGAGGGGATCCGGCGGCCCTCTAGAGATGGCCGAGGTCCGTCAGCGTGCGTTTTCCCTTGAAACGGATCAGGAGATGCAGGACTCCGTGCCCGTTCTCTTTGATGCCTGTGTGCTCAGGCCCGCGGGTCTTGTCAGTGTTGTCGGAGGATTTGTGAGATTTGTCGCCATTGCCCCGGTTGCGGCCATCACGCGCCCCACCAACTTCAGCACACTCTGGCACAACTCAATGGACGGCCCCTTTCGCTTCACCTTCATCGACCCGCTCGGAAACCACCCCGAGTAGTTTCCAGCCTCGCTCTTGAGTCCGCCCGTCACGCGACCCCGCATTAACCGCGGCCGGCCCGTCTTTGGCTTTCGGGTATAGCGCCTGCTTCCCGGAGAGGAGCCCTTCGTTCTCCACTCCAAGCGAACTGAATTGATCCCAACCTCTGTGTCGCTACTCTCACTCTGCTCTCGTGAGAGAATAAGAGCAGGCACTTCTCAAGGCGCGAGACGAGAAGTGAAGAGCGAAAGCCTACGCTCGCCGCATGCAGGCCACTGACGGGTAGAAGAAGTTAGAAAGAAGAAAGAGGGGACCGAATGAAAGCGCGACTGATCGCACTGATGGCCATCGCTTTGCTTGCGGGCTGCTCGGACAGCCACAACAGCGGAAGCAATGGCGAAGAGGATGATTTTGATTTCGTGGGCGTCCCTCAAACCTGCCGTGGTGATTCATGCACGGAGGGGTACGTGCTCTACGAAAATGCGAGCGCGCTCCAGCAATGGTCTTGTGACGAAGCCGGCCCACAGATGACGACCTGCTACTGCGCCAACCCGGACACGCAGCGGATCGGGACAAGCACCGCTGACTCCATCCCCATCACGAATGGCGTCGCGGTTCAGGCACCCGTCACCATGACAATTCCCTCTCTCACCGCCGAGACAGTGGAGTTCAGTGAAATCGTGATTGCACTCGCACCAACCGTAACGTGCGTACCCGCCTCGGGAGCCACCGTCAACTACACCCGCACGCAGTCCAGCCCCTGATCGGCCAACCGGAAGTCATCGGCCTCGACGTCGGGGTTTCAAAGACGCGCCCCAGCTCCGGAGTGGCTCGGCTCGGGCCTGAAGGCCGCGTGCGCGTGGGCCATGCCATGCAGAGCTGGGCGGCTGCGCCGCCTTGCATCGTCTTCCTTAGGCCGGCCACGAGAACACCGGAACGGGGCTGCAACGCGGAGACCATCATGGCGCGCCCGGTACGACTCGAACGTACGACCCTCAGCTCCGCAAGCTGATGCTCTATCCAACTGAGCTACGGGCGCGCGGCGGTGACGGACGCTGAGCGAGACCCTCACCGCGCGGGGCCGCAATCTAGCGCAATCCCCGGCAATTGGGAGAAGGCCCCCGTTCCGACAAGCCGGGGCCTCGTCGGACAGGTCACCCTCGGACACCGCGCTCCGGCGATTCAAAGAGAACGTGGAAGGGCCGCCATGCGGCCTCTCGCCAGGGATGCGAGACTGAGTCCTGATGGACCTCCGCTTTTTCGTGATCCTCCTCTGCTTCTTCCTCTCGGGGTTCTCCGCGCTGCTGTACCAAACAGCCTGGACCCGCGAATTCTCCTTTGTCTTCGGAACTTCCGAAATTGCCGTCGCGGTGGTCCTCGCCGGCTACATGGGGGGCTTGGCCCTGGGTTCGGCTGCGGCCGCCCGCTTCGCGCCCAAAGTGACCCGGCCGATTTGGGTCTACGGCGCCCTTGAATTGGGCATCGCGGGGTCGGCCTTGGCCCTGCCCTTCGGTCTAGAAGGCCTGACTGCGGCCTACGTCGCGATGTTCGCTCAGGCCGTTCCGGCGGAACCCGGGACCGCCGCCACCCTTTTCCGTTTTGTCTCCGCCTTTGTGCTGATGATGATTCCCACCGGCCTGATGGGGGCCACGCTTCCCCTCCTCGCCCGTCACGCCATTCGACGACACGAGGAAATTGGTCCCCGGGTCGGCGGCCTCTACGCCATCAATACCGCCGGGGCCATTGCGGGGACGCTGATCGCGGGCTTTCTCCTTCTTCCGCAAATCGGCCTTCGCCAAACCGTCTACGTGGGCGCCCTCGGAAACCTCCTCGTCTTCTTGGCCGCAGCCGCCCTTTCGCGAAGCGCCGCGGCCCCGCTGGCCTCTCCTCCTTTGACGAGCCGCCTTGAGCACCGCTGGGTTCTGCCCTTGATGTTGCTGTCGGGGGCCGTTTCCTTTTCGTATGAAGTGATGTGGACGCGACTGCTCTCCCAGATTCTGGGGGGCAGCCTTTTCGCCTTCACAACAATGCTTTCAAGCTTTCTGCTCGGGATTGCGGTGGGCTCTGCGGTCGGCGGCGCCGTCGCACGGCGGGCCGGACGAGCCGCCATCGGGCTTGCGATCGCCGAGCTGGGGGTGGCTGCTTGCGGACTGGCCGCATTCCTCGCCGCCGACCAACTGCCTGCCCTCGGCCAAGCGCTCGGGGCGGGCTGGCGAGCGTCGCTTTGGACCAATGCGCCGCTGGCCGCGGTCGTTTTGCTGCCGGTGGCTTTGTGTCTCGGCGCCACCTTCCCTTTCGCGGTCCGGCTGTTGACTCCCAACCCTGAGGAAAGCGCCGGGGCCACCGCACGCGTTTACGCTTGGAACACAGTCGGCGGCATCGTGGGCTCCGTTGCCACGGGCTTCTTCCTGATTCCTACGCTGCACTTCGCGGGAACGGCTCTGCTCGGCACTACGCTCAGCCTCGGATTGGCCGCTTTCGCAGCCTGGCGCGCACAGCCTCGCTCGGTGGCCGTGCTGGCCTGTGTGGGCGGACTCGCCTTGGTTCTTCTCTTTGTGCCACTCACGAATCCCTGGAATCTTTTGCTGACTTCGCCGTTCTATCAAAGCAAAACGGACCCTGAACAAATTCACTTTCAAGCCGCCGGCCGCTCCTCAACGGTGGTCCTCCTCGAGGAGCCCAGCGGCTTCACCCTTTACACCAACGGACTACCCGAATCTCGCATCGTTCGTTATTCCAGCACCCCGGAACGCGGGGCCGAAGCCCGGGCGCTGGGCTGGCTGCCCGCTGCGCTCCGGCCCGAGGCGAAGCGTGGACTGGTGATTGGGCTGGGCGGAGCGGTGGCCCTTGAGGGGATCCCCCCTTCCATCGATTCGGTGGATGTCATCGAACTCGAACCCGAGGTGGTGACCGCAAACCGCCGCGTCGGCGAAACCCGGCTGCGAGACCCGCTCTCGGATCCTCGTTTCCGATTTATCCAAAATGACGCCCGTGGTGCCCTCACGCTGGCTCAAGAACCCTATGACATGATTATCTCCCAGCCCTCTCATCCATGGACGGCGGGCGCTTCGCACCTTTACACCCAAGAATTTTTTGAACTGGTCGAAAACCGCCTCACACCCGATGGTGTGTTCGTGCAGTGGATCGGACTCGGCTTCATCGATGCGCCGCTCCTTCGATCTCTCCTCGCGACGCTGACGGCCGTTTTTCCCGAAGTCCAGATTTACCGTCCCCATGGCCCGGCTTTGGTGTTTATTGCCTCGAATACACCCCTCGACCTCAACCAGAGTGCGCGCGCCATCGAACAGGATCCTCTGCACTTCAAGCAACTCGGCATCCGAAGCCCTTCAGAGATCGCCGCAGCCTGGGTTTTGGACACAGACGGCGCTCGCGCGCTCGCCCAAGGCGCAGCGCCCAACACCGATGATTGGAACCAGCTCGCAACACGCTCATCGAGGCTCGAGCAAGGGGCGCTGACCGTGCCGCAATTCAATGCCTTGGTCCGCAGGCACGATCCACTCAGAGCCCGTCCCCAAACTGGGGATGCGCTCCCGCTCATTCTATCGCTCGCGCAGAGAGGAGAAAACGAAAGAGCAACGGCCGTTGCCCGAGAGCTCGATGGCGTTGATCAACCTCTTGCCCTCGCGCTCATCGCGACGATGCGAGGTGAAGCAGGCCGGGCCCGCCGAAGGCTCGAACAAGCCCATGTCCTTGTGCCGGATTCACCCGCGGTGGAAGAGATCGCCGAGCTCTTGGAAATGCCGTTCCCGGAGCCGCCATCGGCGTCCGATTCGGCCCGCGCCATCCATCGCGCACGCGAGCGAGCCGAGCGCCAGCAGTGGGCTGCTCTCGCGGAACTCGATTCGGAACTCGCCCGGATCGAACCCAGTGAAACGCTCTATGATGAGGCCTTGCGGTTGAGAGCGCTTTGGCGCGTCGAACGACATGATCCCCAAAGGATCGAGGAAGCCATTGCGTTCATCGACGAGCGACTTGCCTATTCGTCAAAAGGGGAGGCTCAAATCGAGCGGGCCCGAGCCGCCGCTCAAGCAGGCCGGCCAAATGAAGCTTGGGTGACGCTTGATCAAGCCCTCGACAAGTTATTGACCGCACCACGGCGCAACGCTGAGGCTCTCTCAAGAGCCCGCGCGCTAGCGGGCCAACTACCTGACGATCCGTCGGCCGCGGATGTTCGCTCGCGCCTCTATCCCCGGACTTCCCGACCGACTGCAAGCGACTGAGGAGCTTCTCCCTTTGACGCGATTCGTGGACGGCGGAAAGCGGTTTCGAGACGCGTTAAATCGTTTCATAATGGAGTCATGAGAAACCCCTTCGAAACGCCCGAGATCACCACCTTCCGCTCTGCCCTTCGACGATTCGTCGAAGAGGAGATCGCCCCCCATGCTCACGCGTGGGATGAAGCCGGCGACTTTCCGTGGTCCCTTCACGAGCGAGCCGGCGAATTAGGACTCTTCGGTTTGGGTATCGACGAGGAGTACGGCGGCTTGGGTTTCGAGAACGCATTCATGCGGGCGGTCGCGTGGGAAGAGCTGGGGCGCGGGGCCCCAGGCGGCGTCGCCGCGAGCCTCAGTGCTCGCAACATCATGACGGGGCCCATTCAGGCGCTTGCTTGCGATGCAATCAAGCAAGAGGCTCTCCCCGAAATTGTCTCCGGGAGAAAAGGCGGTGCGTTAGCGATCACTGAGCCGTCAGGCGGCTCAGACGTCGCCAACATGTCAACGGTGGCCCGACGCGAAGGATCTCATTGGATTATCGACGGCACGAAGACTTTCATCACCGGCGGACTGAAAGCTTCCTATTACGTCGTGGGTGCACGCACCGGCGGCCACGGACTCAAGGGCATATCGCTTTTTTTCGTCGAATCGAATGCACCGGGCTTTTCGAGGGAAAGCGTGGGGCCCAAGATGGGATGGTGGTCTTCCGACACCGCCACCCTTCACTTCGACCATTGTCTGGTGGAAGAATCGAGGCTGATGGGGCAGGAAGGCGAGGGTTTCATCGCCATCATGGAAAATTTTAATTTTGAGAGACTGGGGCTCGCGGCTTCGATGCTCGGCATGGCGAAGTGTTGTCTCGAACAAAGCATCGCTTATGCACAACAACGAGAAACCTTCGGTCGCCCACTAATTCAACACCAGGCGATTCGACATAAGATCGCAGACATGTCTTCCAAGTTGGATGCCATGGAGAGCTACATCTATCAGATCTGCTGGCTGATCGAAGCCGGTGAAAAAACAGTCGCTGACATCGCGAAATTGAAACTATTTTGTTCGAGAGAGCTTGAGTACGTCGCCAATGAAGCGATGCAAATCCTAGGGGGAGCCGCTTATCTCCGCGGCAACCCAGTGGAGCGGATTTACCGCGAGACAAAGGTGATGTCGATCGGCGGTGGCTCACAGGAAATCATGCGGGATCTCGCCGTTCGTCAAATGGGGCTGTAACGAGAAACGATCTTTTCAAAACGCCGAGGTCGGAATCGCAATCTGGAATTCGTCGCCCAACGGAGCCGAAAAATCATGACAATCCCGATCGAATTCAGCTCTCAATTCATCAAAGATCATTCGCCACCCGAAGAACAACTCTTTCAGTCGTTTCTTCAATCCGGTGAGCCCTATACGTCGCTCTTTCGAAACAATCCCTGGCTCATCCCCCCGGATGCCGGCAAGCCTCTCGAATGGGGCTCGGGGGCGTATTGGGATACCACTGTCGCGCGCAAGCACCCACATTGGAAAAAGATCGAGCTGCCTGTCCCCACCCGGGATCTCCATCAGATGCGACGAGATTTCGTCAACTGGGGATTCTGTCTGATCCAAGACGGCCTCTCCGCTGCTCAATGCGATCGATTCCGGGCTCGCCTTTTTGACCAAGCAGAGGGAGAGCGGCTGGCCGGCGTCGAGCAACGCACACCCACCGGGCAATACGTCAATACACTGATCAACAAGGGTCAGATCTTTGCTCAGTGCATCGAACAAGATCCCGAGGCTGTGCAGGCCGGGCCATTGATCGAACACTTTCTAAATGAAACTCTAGGACGCGGCTGGATTTGCCACAGTTTCCTGGCAAACGGTGCAGACCCAGGTGGCCAGCCCCAAATTCTCCACATCGACCAAGGGCCTCTCATGCCCTGGATCACCGAAGAGGCTCCGGCCCTCGTCAACACCATGTTTATCCCGCAAGACATTCATGAGGGCAACGGCGGAACCTTACTCATCCCGGGCTCCCATCAAATCCTCATCGAAGCCGGCTCAGGCGGCCCCGTCGGCAAGATGCCGCCCACGATCCAGCTCGAAGCACCGGCGGGAACCATCATGCTCTTTGACGGCCGCTTGCTCCATGGTACCGGTGTCAATCGAAGCTCCGAACTTCGTTTCGTCGCCACCATGAGCAACGTGAAACCTTGGATGCGGACTCAAGAAAACTGGGCTCTCTCAGTCGATCCGGCAGTCCTAGCCTCGGCCAGTCCAAAGTTGCTGCACCGGATCGGCATGCAGGCCCTCACCTACGGCGCAACCGTGGAGGGATTTGGCCTTGGGGCCCGGGGGCGTGTGGGGGAAGCCGTTGGAGACACACGCCCTTTCCGAGAGGCGGCCGATGACGGCAGCTATCTCCGAGTCGGAGAGCTTTCTCCAGATTCTTCTCTAGAAACCTTGGATCAGCCCTTCACACTGCGATCGGTCACCGAACAAGCCCGCCGTCGCGCGTCCAAATAAAAAACTCGAGGAAGGAAACCCTTCCCCGAGCCTTTTTAAAAGAACCTCGGCGTTGACTGGGCTAGACGCGCTCGATAATGATCGCCGGGGCCATCCCGCCTCCCGCACACATGGTGATCAAGGCACGCTGCTGATCACGGCGTTCGAGCTCGTCGAGTGCGGTCCCGATCAGGATCGAACCCGTCGCCCCAATCGGGTGCCCCAAGGCCATTGCGCCGCCGTTGACGTTGACCTTTTCTCGATCGAGATCGAGATCCCGCATGAACTTTTCGGAAACCGTCGCAAAGGCCTCATTGACCTCGAACAAATCGATGTCTTCGAGGCTGAGACCCGCGCGGGCAAGCACTTTGCGGGCAGCGGGCACCGGAGCGTTCAGCATCAATGTCGGATCATCCCCCATGTTGGCCGTCGCCACGACTCGGGCTCTAGGCTTGAGACCGTGTGCCTTGGCGTAATCCCCACTGGCTATCAGAATCGCCGCGGCCCCATCAACGACGCCCGAAGAGTTCCCCGCATGGTGGACGTGGATGATGTCGAGATCCGGAAACTTTCGTTTCACTAATTCTCGATAGGTCGGCGTATCTTCCGAATGCCGGTAATCGGCGATTTTGGGGAAACTAGGCGGCAATTGCGCGAGAGATTCCGCCGTCGTTCCCGGCCGCGGAAACTCCTCTCGGTCTAGGGCAAGTGTGCCATCAAGGTTGTGAACCGGCACAAGGCTTTGATCGAAACGCCCTTCTTTAATGGCCACGGCTGCACGGCGCTGCGACTCCGCCGCATGAGCGTCGAGGGCTTCGCGCGAAATCCCCTCCAAGGTCGCAATGGCATCAGCGCAAACGCCCTGATGAGGTTGGGGGTGGAGATCCTGAAGGTGCGCATTGTTGGCCCCCATCGGAAGCATGCCCTTCTTGGGAAGAGACATCATTTCGGTTCCCCCGGAAATGACGAGATCTTCCATTCCTGCCATCACGGCATTCGCCGCGATATTCGTGCTGGTGATTCCCGAACCGCAAAACCGATCCAGCGTCACACCGCTGGCCTTGATGTCATAGCCTGCATCAAGCGCCGCCATGCGACCGAGATCACCGGATTGTTCACTGACCTGAGAACTGGTGCCCCACACAATGTCGTCCACATCGGCGGTCTCGAAACCGTTGCGCTCCTGGAGCCCCCGAAGCACGGTGGCCCCCAGGTGCTGAGGGTGCAGATGCGCCAAAGCGCCTTTGCCCTGCTTGCCAATTCCTCGGGGAGTTCGACAGGCATCGATAATGAAAGCGTCCGGCATGATGAAGGCTCCTTGGCTGTGGATATGAATTCGGGAGGCGAAAGCTAACCAATCCCCCAGCGGGCGCCCAAGCCCCCGCAGGCCCCCCCGCCGGGCGAGGAAAGGGACACGCCCTGACGGGCGCGGCGGTCTGGAGGTGCGGCAATTCGACGCAGGACCCGGGCACGGGCCTAAGAGCGTCATCCGATCCCTATCATCGGCCTCTTGATGCCTGCATCCCAGAATGTGCTGTACGGGAGAACTCCATTTTGAGCCGCTGCATCCAGTCCCTGAAACCCACGATCGCCTCGTCCAAGAGGAGGAGGGGCGTTGGATCCACTGCACGGCGAGTCGCCCGGGGGCTTGCCCTCGCCTGCCTGGTCGGATCGGCCTCACCGAGCCTCGCTGTCCAAGTTGGCGAGCCGGCCCCAGCCTGTTCTCTCGAATTATTGCGAGACGGGTCTCGTTTTCACTCCGAAAAGATGGCCTGGGGGCCGGTCACCCTGGTTGATTTTTGGGCGTCTTGGTGTGCCCCCTGTGCCCACGCCTTTCCTTTCCTCGACACCCTTGAACACAGTTTGGAAGAACACGGCTTCCAAGTGGTGGCGATCAACGTCGATGAAAATCGCCCGGATGCGATCGATTTCCTGTCTCGGCATCCTGTCGACTTTACGGTGGCCGTCGACCCGACGGGAGAATGCCCGGCGGCCTTTGATCTACCCGGAATGCCGTCCAGCTTTCTGATTGATCACAACGGAGTTGTGCGTTTCATCCATCGAGGTTTTCGACCCGCTGTTCAGCAGCAGATTCGGGCCGAGGTCGAGGCCCTGTTGGCGGAAACTCAGAAAACGGATTCTCATCAGCCATGATGCCTTGCTGTCCAGCTAGAATTTTCCTGGCCCTCGTCACGCTCTGGGTCATCGGTTCAGCCGGTGGGTGCGCGAGTCCGAAGCCCTGGCAACGCGAAGTGTTCGCCAAACCGCAAATGAGCGAGAGCGCCGAAGAGCCCAGCACTCGCCTGCGCACCCACGTGAACCGGAGTCGAGAGGGCTCAACGCCGAGAGAGCGGAGCGGCGGAGGAGGCTGTGGCTGTTACTAGCTTTTTCCGGCGTCGTTCATCCGACCCCACCTCTCACACCCTCGCCCTCGAAGCGCTCTCTCCCCGAAGCCGAGGTTCTCACGGTGGCCTGCGGGCCCTGACCCAGGCTGCCCTCGCTTTGCCACTCCTCGCCAGTTCAGTCGTGCAGGCTTCATCTCTTCAGGGAGGCAGCGCGCTTCAGATCGGACACTATCAAGAAGGTGCTCGTAATCTGGATGGGATTTTCAGCGCCTTCGAGCCGATTGCTGTCGATACATTCGAAGTCTCGGGAGGAGCCACATTCTCGGACACCCTGCGCTTCGATCTCGCTTTCCTTCAAGACACTTGGTCCGGGGCGACCCCCATCGCCACAGCACCGTGGGAGTTGCGCGGAAATCGACCAACCGAGCCGGATGGCGTCTCAGGGGCCACCCCCTATCTCGAAGGCAGCCTCTACTTCGATTCCGACTTTTCAGTTCTGGCAACCGATGGATTTGGAAATCTGACCGGCGGAACCGACAACCGCCTCGTGCACACCATTGCTTCGGCCTCCCCTGAAACACGCCGAGAAATCGACCTCTCAATCGGACAAGACCTTGAGTCAGGTGCCGTCCGTCTGGGCGGCGGGGCCTCCTGGGAGCCCGACTACACCTCTCTTTTTCTCGATCTCGGCAGCAGTCTCGATTTCAACGCACAAAGCACGACACTCTCTCTCGATCTCGGCTACGCGCATAGCGAGACCCACGCGATCTTCGATCACGATGCCTCGCCCTACATCGACGCCAGCAGCTATGCGAGTCTGATCTATGTCGATCCATCAGGGAATCGTACGCTGCGGGGGAACCGCGACGACGTTCAAGTCAGTCTCGGTTTGAGTCATCTCCTTGACCGCAGCACGAGCCTTGAGGCTTCTATCGCCTACCGCTACGCCACCGGATACCTAGCCAACCCCTACCGAGTCGTCGAAGTCGCCTTCCTCGACCCGGCCCAACAGGGCCTCGCTCCACCGGGAGGCTATTACGGCAATGTTCATGCCTTGCTCGAACGACGCCCCGATCAACGCAACGAACTGGCGATCGGCGCCAGCGTCACGCGCCATCTCGACTTGACGGACACCGCGGTTCGGCTCGGTTACTCCTATGGGCATGACGACTGGGGAATCAATGCTCACACCTTCGACCTGCAAGTGGGTCAGCCCATCGGATTGGGCTTTCTGCTGCAGCCTCGCTTTCGTTACTACTCGCAATCGGCTGCTGATTTCTATGTCAACTACCTCATCTCTGACCAGGCCTTTCGGACGGTCTCGGTCGTGGGGGGAGAAGTCGTGATCACTCCCTGGAACCCCAACCTACTCCCCAGCTCCTACAGCAGCGACCCACGACTTTCGGCCTTTGGAAGCCTTGGGGGCGGAGTCAGTCTCTCACGCTCCCTCGGCAAAGGAATCACTCTTGAGGCCGGCTTCGACTACTTCGCCCACGCAGGGGATTTCAAACTCGGTGGAGGGGGCGAGGGTGCTTTTACTGACTTCGATGGTTGGACGGCGAGTGGGGCGATCGTGATCGATCTCGCCGCGCTGTCGTTGAGCCAATCCGGTCAGCACGGAGCCCACGCCCACCACATCGGTGGCTTCGCACCAGCGGGGGTTATGGCGGCCCACATGCTCGACCAGCCTGGGGACTTCATGCTCGGGTATCGCTTCGCCACGATGTTCTCCGGAGGGTCGATGGTCGAAGGAAATCGGGTGGCTTCGGACACCACGCTCGTCAACTCCGCCTGTCCGCCGGCAGGCTGCAGCACAGCACCGAGCTCGATGACGATGAATCGACACATGTTTGAGCTGATGGTGGCCGCCACGGACTGGCTGACCTTGATGGTCATGCCCAGCTACGTCGATACGGAAATGAGCCTCCGGCCCCTCGAAGGGGGCATCCCCGACGTCCATGCTCAGCACCTTCGGCATGCGACCGGAGGCTGGGGAGACCTGCCTTTCTTCGCCTTGGTGAGACTCCTTGAATACGGCCAGCAACACGTCCATCTGGGGGTTGGCTTCAGTGCACCCACCGGATCGGTCTCGGAGAAATTCCGACGCAGCCATCAAGAAGACCTCGGTTACATTCACTACGGCATGCAGCTCGGCAGTGGCACCTGGGATGCATTACCAAGCCTCACCTATCTTGGTGCCTGGAAACGATTTTCTTGGGGCGCTCAAATCGGCGGCGTGATTCGCATGCAGGATCGAAATGCTTCGGGCTATCGACTCGGAAACGTGGCGCGGGCACAGGGCTGGGGGGGATTCGCTGTCCTCCCTTGGTTGACCGGCACCTTACGGGGCGTTTACTCCTATCAAGGGGCCATTGAAGGCGAATACAACGGCCCCCACTCCACCACCACTCCACCCGACTTTCCCGAAAATTACGGTGGACACTTTTGGGATCTTGGGATCGGACTCCGAGCCACGGTACCGACGGGCTTGTTTCGCGGTCAGTCCTTCGCCATCGAATGGCTCCAGCCTCTGGCCAGCGACTTCAATGGTTTCCAACTCGAGCGAACCGGGAGCCTCTTTGTGACGACCCAGTTGACCTTTTAACGAACCTCGGCCAAGGCATGAAGACCTTACGACACGGATTTAAAGCGATGGGTTCCCCCTGCGAGCTGCAGCTCGACGGGATCTCCCCTGAGCAGGCACGTCGAGGGATCGAAATCACCTTGCGAGAGGTCGAAAGACTTGAGGCCCGGTATTCGCGCTACCGAGCCTCAAGCCTACTCTCCAAAATCAATCGCATCGCTGAACGGGGGGGGACCTACGAGGTCGACGACGAAACCGCTTCCCTACTTGACTACGCGGAAGCTTGCTTCGTGCAGAGCGAAGGTTTGTTTGATCTGACCTCGGGCATTCTGCGCCGGGCCTGGAAGTTCGACAGTAACCGGCTTCCCGAAGCCAAGTCGATTGCCGCCCTGCTCGACAGAGTCGGCTGGCGGAAATTGCGTTGGGCACGCCCCCATCTGCATTTCGATCAAGCAGGGCTCGAACTCGACCTTGGGGGAGTCGTGAAGGAGTACGCGGCGGACCGCGTGGCCGCCCTCTGCGTCGAAGCGGGACTGGTCCACGGCATGGTGAATTTAGGCGGCGACATCCGCGTCATCGGACCGCGGGCCAATGGCGAGGCGTGGCGAATCGGGATCCGAGATCCGAAGAATCCCAAACAGCTTGCGGGCACGCTACCGATGCGATCGGGCGCCCTGGCGAGCAGCGGCGACTACGAGCGCTGCATCACGATCAACGGGGTTCGCTACGGACACGTTCTCTCGCCCCGGACGGGCTGGCCCGTGGCTCATCTGGCGTCGGTTAGTGTCGCCGCCGATTTCTGTTTGGTGGCGGGCAGCACCGCAACAATCGCACTCCTCCGCGAAACCAGCGGACCGAGTTGGCTTGAAGAGATGGGGCTTCCTCACTTCTATGTCGACGTCCACGGCCAAACCGGCGGAAGCCTTCAGGCAACTTGACCGAGGAGGTCGAGCCGCCTTATTGCGACTGCAAAACCGAGATCACCGAGCCTGCGTGGGCGCCCGTTCCGTTTAGGCCGACGTTGCAGTGAAAGCTCACAGAATAAAACTTGGTGCCACTGCCCGTCTTCGTCACCAACACGCGGTAGACACCCGGGCCCTCATTTATGTGGATCTCAGGCCCAGGGCTGCCATTGGCTGCAGTGTCATCACTCGTGCTGGCCACGGTCTCATTGCGTTGTACGTGGGCGCTCACCTGGGGCAGTGCTCCGGGCGAACTGTCCCGTATCTCGACAGAAAGCGACTGCGGAGAGCCGCTCCCGTCGTCGTAACACGTCACTTCGTAGTGGTCGGTGGCCGAGGCCACCGAGCCGAGCGTTCCGTTCTGAGTGTGGGCTGCCGCCAAGCCCCCGGCGCCAGCCGACAAAAGGAAAACCAATCCGAACCAGCCTGCCCGACCCAGTGACAGCAGGCGTGTGGGAGCCGAAGAACTCATCGCCTCTCTCCTCTTTTCCAACGCCGCCGATCCAGCAGCCCAGCTCCGAGCGCCATCAACCCTGAACCGAGCACCCATCCCGTCCACGGACCCGTGAGAGGCACGGGATCCACCCAGCCCTCCACCAGCGTGCCCGTTTCGACCCCCGTTCCACCGGCGCCCGTCCAGCAAGAGAGGGTCAGGCGCCAGTCTTCCTCACCGGGGCCGCTTTTATCCACAAAGACGTCGTAATCCCCCGGCCCGCCGTCGACAAAAACCTGAGGGCTCGCGACGCCGTCCCCGTCCACCGGATCGGTCCCATTGGTCGCCGCGCTTCCCCGGACAATTTGAACGCTGACGAAGGGCGCCAGGGCCGGGGCCAGATCTTCAAGCTGTGCCGAGAGCGAAGCGGGGCTCCCGGAACCGTCGTCAAAACATTCGACCTGGATCAACTCGGCCACGGACGCATCGCTTGGGAGTGTGCCGGTCCCGGTCACCGCCGCGGCAGTGCTTGCAAAAACGAGATTCACCAGTCCAACAATCAATTCGCCGCGATGAAATCGACCCACTCGCCGCCGGCGCTTTGAGCGATCGGCGGGGCTCTTTTCCGCTGCGCCCAGTTTTCGATGATGCATGACTCTCCCTGGTTCCGCGCGGCGACCCAATTGAATCCGGGAGGCTCGGACTGTGGACCCGCCCTCAGTGTAAAAGAGGAAGACGGCTTGGACTGCGGCGAGTTGTCGCACTTCCCCGCCGGGAGCGTCGAGCCCGCTCGCGTCCATCGGAACGGAGGGCCCGAATCTTCCCAGTTTCTCGCCCTGCGACAATGCACCGCATTGGAGCGGCCACGCATTCTGGCAATCTGATTCTTATTTCTGATCCGTGGAAAGGTCTGAAAATGCGTAATGTTTTCATTCCGGACCACCCAATCAATTCGGAGCCGTCATGTCCCAGACCCTGTCCATTCGCTTTCGCGGTGGCCCCTTGAGCAAGACCCTTTTGTTGGCCCTCTGGATCCTGAGCGGATTCGGGGTTTCGTCCTCTGTTTTCGCAGCGGGCGCGATCGCCCCCAAAAGCTGGAGCGGTGGCACGGTCACGGTTAACCCGGGAGAAAGTGCCAACGCGTCGGAGAGCGGCGGCGGCGCCACGATGGCTGGAAACCCCTCTTTGAACGGTTCGGCCTGGGCCCACGCCGGCGATTGGTGGAATATCCAACTCGGTGCCAGCCCGCAGGTCACAATTCGGGTCACCGCCGATGACCCCTCTCAATTTGCCCCGGGCCTGAGCGTCTGGACCAGTGGAGCGAATCTCTTCGACGGCGGCACCACCGGCTATGCGGGAGAAACCTCCTCCACCGGAAATGGCACGCCCCATTCGTTCAACGCCTATGGCCCGCTTGGAAACAGCGGCACCCTCTGGATGCAAAATGGCCAGGGGGGAAACATGTTGGAGACCTTGGGATACTCGATCTCCGGGCCTTCAGTCAGCGCCCCCACAGGTTGGGGGGAGACAATTTTGACCGGGGCCCACGATGCCCGACTCTCGAATATCTACGTTTCGGGGTTTTCGGGGAGCGCGAGCAGCGGAACCGCCGAAGTCGTGCTCAGCGGGGTGAGCGGGGGCCACTACACAATCTTCGTCGGTGGCACCCAACCAGGGCTCCCGGGCGGATTGTTTGACGTGACGGTGACTTCGGTGCCCGAGCCCTCAACGTTGCTCATGATCGGCCTCGGGTTGTCTGCACTCGCCACAGTGCGGCAAAAACCCTGAAACCCGACTTTCAGATTCGTGCCTTCAAGACCGTGATCCGCTTGATCCACGGGAACAGGAACGACGACGCCCGAAAAGCGCGACCTCGGCGCCCGGGTCTTCAATCCGCCCTCGCTGCTGCGGCAGCGCTGGGAAGTGGGTTTCTCGTTTTGACACCGGCCTGGGCCCACTTCGGACCCAAGCCGGTCTCCTTACAGGGCATCACGCCTCCGGCCGTCCCCGGTCTCCTCGATGGACCGGAACCGATCGTGACCAATGCTCAACGGGCCACCGTACTGGGCAAGTCGCTTTTCTGGGATCAAACGGTGGGCAGCGATGGCATCGCCTGCGCGAGCTGCCACTTCCAAGCCGGAGCAGATGGAAGAATCCGAAACCAGCTCGCACCAAGTGGTCGAGATCCGGTCATCCCCACTGTGGCCTTCGATGTTTCGCCGACCGGCGGGCTGCGCGGACCCAACTACACGCTTCAGCCCGAAGACTTTCCCTTTCATCAACGAACCGACCCCTTGAACCCGGTTTCTCCGGTTCTCTACGAAAGTGATGACGTCGTCTCTTCATCGGGGAGTTTCGGCGGCGACTTCTTAACCTCCGTGATCAGCGCCACTGATGATGTATGCGATCGCGAACCCGATGCGATTTTTCATGTTGAAGGAACGGGGACGCGCAGAGTGATGAATCGCCATGCCCCGACTGTGATCAACGCAGCGTTTTCATACCGCCAACTCTGGGATGGAGCGGCCAACAACATTTTCAATGGCAGCAGTCCATGGGGCCCAAGAGATCCTCATGCGGGGGTATGGGTCGTCACAGGGCCAGCCGAAGTCGAGCACCAAAGCCTCGAACTCGAAAATAGCTCGCTGGCCTCCCAAGCCGTGTCTCCAGGCATCAGCAATATCGAGATGAGTTGCACTTCGCGGACATTCAAGGATATCGGACGCAAACTACTCCACCGGATGCCGCTGGCTCAACAAAGAGTCCATTGGAACGACAGCGTGCTCGGCGACGACGCACTCAGCGCACCGGGAAAATCAAAGCCCGGCCTAAATACCTCGTATGGCGATCTCATCCGAGAATCTTTTGATGCAAGGTACTGGTCTCACACTGGCACGGGTGATTTTGGAGCGCCCAGCACAGGGGACACGGAGCCCTACACACAGATCGAAGCCAATTTCGCCATGTTCTTCGGACTTTCCATTCAGCTCTATATCGAGACCCTGGTAAGCGATCAGTCTCCTTTCGACCTCAGCACCAAGGACGAAAACGGGTCCCCGACGGATCTCAGCGAATCGGCCCAGGCCGGCTTTGAAGTCTTTCGGACGGCCCACTGCAACCTTTGCCACATCGGCCCCGTGTTCACTTCCGCCGCCGTGGAGACGAACGCCTTTTTGGTGGAACAGGATCCGGAAGCATTCGGAAACGAGACTTTTGCGGTAAGCACCAGCTCGAATGTATTGACTCGCCTTTCCTTGCTCGGTGGAAGCGCATTTGTGGATACTGGGTTTGCCGCCACCGGCGTCACCCCAGATGGCGCTGACCCAGGACTTGGGGGAACGGATCCCTTTGGCCACCCGCTTTCCTTCTCCGCCCAATACCTTCAGCTTCTCGCCGGACAGACCAATGAAGTGGTAGACCCCTCGGTTCTTGAGGTGCGCCCCTGTGACCTCGACCTCCCTATTGCACGGAACGAACCCGGTCCCCACCCCATCTATTTCACCGAGGCGGAAGGTCTTCAGCCTCAGAGCCAAAGTTCCACTGACTGCTTCTTTCCGGACGGCGCTTATGTGCCGATTCCCGCGGCAGCCCTCGCGGAGCTGGAGAGCCCGAGCAACGCCCGAATGCGAGAGGCCGCCACACATGCCTTCAAGATCCCCACTCTGCGAAACGTTGAGCTGACCGCACCCTATATGCATGACGGCAGCATGGCGACACTGGAGCAAGTCATCGAGTTCTACACGCGAGGCGGAAATCACGAGACCACTGGCAAACACTTCGGAACCGTCTTCCCTCAACTCGACTTGAGGTTTGATCCAAGCCTGCGACAGGCCCTGCTCGATTTTCTCCTCAGCCTGACCGACGACCGGGTCCGCTACGAACAGGCCCCCTTCGATCATCCAGAGCTGCTCGTTCCCCACGGCCATTCCGGTGACGCTGAAGTGGTGACGGCAGGAAATCCCCTCGAAGCCACTCTGGCGGAGGATCACTTCCTCTGGGTTCCAGCGGTCGGAGCCGGAGGCCGAAATGAGTCAGCGCCAACCTTCCAGGCTCGCCTCGTGCCAGAACCCGGCGCGACAGCCCTGCTGAGCTCTGGGTTGTTCATCTTGGTCTCCCTCGCGCGTCGACGCCATCGCCTCCGCCCACCGCAAACCCTCTGATCGATCCCTCTATAATAAAGAGATGAAACCCACTCCGGAGAATCTGGGCCTCGCACCCAACCTCTCAATCGACAGGGCCTCCGACCTCGTCGGGCAAGCCTGGCTGCTGCGGCTACGCTCGGTGTTAATCCTCGGCGGTTCAGCGGTCGCATTGGCCGCCGGACTTCTCGGCGGCTTCGATTGGCCCTCGCCCCCTCTGCTTCTGGGTCTCATCATCTTGCTGGTGGGCAATCTCCTTCTCACCCGTTGGGTGCGGTCTCAAGAGCATCTGACTCCGAGCTGGCTCACTACTTTGTTAGCCCTTGATATTGGCGTCCTCACCTATGTGCTGGCGCTCACCGGGGGCGCCTCGAACCCCTTCAGCAGCGCTTATTTGATTCCCCTGGCGGTCGCGGCCCTCTTGTTGCCCCCGCGCTGGGCTTTCTGGATTGTGGCCGTAGCCGTCGTCGCCTACAGCGGCCTCTACTGGCTCGGCGACCCCCACGCCGGTCACGGGCAAGAAGCGATGAACCTTCATCTGCTCGGGATGTGGGTAGCCTTTGTCCTGGTGGGCCCGATGATGGCCTACGCGATCACGCGCTTGCGACAAACCATCGCGGATGCAGAAGAACGACTGGCCGAGTCACAGCTGCGACGGACCCAGGCCGAAAAGCTGGCCGCACTCGCGACCTTGTCGGCGGGAGCCGCTCACGAACTCGCGACGCCCCTGGCCACCATCGCGGTCATCTCGCGAGAACTGGAGCGGCGCAGTACGGATCCAGACTTGACCGAAGACGCTCGCATGGTGCGCGAAGAAATCGACCGTTGCTCGGAGATCCTTTCCCAGCTGGCGGTGGATGCCGGAGCGGGAACCGGGGAAGCCGCCGAACCCACCTCGGTCATTGAGCTGATGAACGAAGTCACTCAAAACGAGGCCCATGCGCGCATCCAGATCCCCCACGCACTGGAGACTCGCCCCATCACTCTCCCGCGACGCTTATGTGTTCGCGCCATGCGGGGTTTGGTGAAGAATGCCCGTCAGGCCTCGTCCAGCGAACAAGCCATAGAGATTCGGGTAGAAGAAAGGCCCGGGTGCCTCGCGATTGCGATCGCCGACCAAGGCAGCGGAATGGCCGCTGCGGTTCGAGAGCGCGCCGGCGAGCCAT
Source organism: Myxococcota bacterium (assembly GCA_029268645.1). Taxonomy (GTDB): domain Bacteria; phylum Myxococcota_A; class UBA9160; order UBA9160; family UBA4427; genus TMED88. The sequence goes on along the minus strand of JAQWNI010000088.1, from coordinate 4,844 downwards.
TTTTTACCACGAAAGTCACTGGCCAGGGTATGGGACTCGGCCTCTTCTTTGCCCGCTCGGTCTTCGAACAGCTCGGCGGCGCAATGGATCTCCAATCCGCACCGGGACAAGGCACCACGGTGACGGTTGAAATGCCATGGGGAGCCCAGCATGAGTGAATCGCCGGTGCGGGCTCGGTCGAAAGGTCCGAAATCCGGCGATGAAATTCTCGTCGTCGACGATGACGAACGCTTTGCTGGACGCTTGGCCCGAGCTTTTCGCGATCGCGGATTCGCGGCGCGGCTCGCTTATAGCCACGCGGAAGCCGTCACGCTCGCCCGCGAGGCTCCGGTGAGCTGGGCGGTGGTCGACTTGAAGCTGCCTGACGAATCGGGCCTTCAGGTCATCCACGACCTTTGCGACCTGCATCCCGGGGTTCAGATCGTGATGCTCACTGGATACGGGAGCGTCACCACGGCCGTGGACGCCGGCCGACTGGGCGCGATCCACTATCTCTCCAAACCGACCGATGCCGACGTCGTACTGGCAGCCTTCGACCACAACGACCCGCTCGAGGGCAGCGTCGATCCCGACGAGTACGAAGCCCCATCCCTGGCCCGGATCGAGTGGGAACACATTCAACGCGTGCTCGCGGAATGCGACGGCAATATCTCGGAAGCCGCCAGGAGGCTAGGCCTGCACCGCCGCACACTACAACGAAAACTCAACAGCTTTCCCCCGCAGCGGTAAATGCAACACCGTCAGCCCAAGCGGCGAAGTAAGGGGGTGTGCGTCGACGTGAAGATTACTTCGTCCCGAGAGAATCATCATTCCTGATTCTGTCAACCTGAACGGGAAGAGGTGAAGTTTCTCTTCTAAGGCCGCTTGTTCGAGAGTGGCCTCGATTCTGCACTTGCGGCTTCTCGATCGACCAAGATATCTTTCGCAATTAGGAAGTTTGCATTGACCGATGCGGCGGCCACCGGGCCGCCCATGGTGGCGAGCAGGGGAACTCAGTTGGCGAATAACGCGAAATCGACACGGCTCGTCTCCCTCAAGGGGCGCTGGGTCAATGGAAAGATCATGGCGCGCAGTTTGCCCCATATGCTGTGGCGGATGGTTTCTCTTAGCTTGAAGCCAAACGGCGAACCCGCCGATCCAGCGCTCTTATCTCGTTACTCGGGAATTTTTCGACGGAGCGAAGTAGACCTCATGCGGCCCACATTGGAACGAGTCCGCGCTTTCGACCCCCACCTCCTATGGGCGACTGAGTTTCTGGGCGGAGGGCAGGCTTTCCAAAAAGCCTGGGAAATAGGTCTCATTTGTACGTACGCACACGATTTGTCCGGCCAAGATGTCCTCGATATCGGAAGCGGCAACAGCACTTTTCCCGTCTTCCTCAAAGCGCGCTGTGGAGCCAATGCAGTCTCATTCGATTTACCGATCCCCAACGCACTGCCCCTTTGGTGGTCGCAACGTCAGTACAAGAAATGGAATGTTCGACGCGATATTGGGGATATGCTTGCCCTGCCGTACGAGACTGGCTCCTGGGACTTGGTGACATGTATTTCAGTCATCGAGCACTTGAACTGGGAACTCCATGATGCAAGCTGGCTTACGGTCACTGGCAAAGTCTTTCTCGAACGAACTCGCATCGCTCTGAGCGAAATGTGTCGGGTCTGTAAGCAGGGCGGCCTCGTCTACATCACGAGCGATGTTCTGATCAAAGCGATCGAGGAACAACCGGAAGAGCCACGCGTCACGACGGGATACAGCCTGGAAGAAGTTGAAAACGTTTGGTTGCCTGTCTTCGATCAGTTCGACATGGAGGTCGTGCAACCAGAGCCTTTCAGTGAGGAAATCCTCCAGGAGTCCAGAAACACAGGTGGGGAAGTTCCTGCAGGCCACAAGCGCCCCTTCGCTTTCCTGCTCCGTAAGCGGTAGTGAGCCAATCTCTTAGCTGATTGGCCGAATGCGACGACCACTCAGAATGCCCTCGCTCCGCCAGAAGTAGAGCGAATTGAAAGCGGGTCACTCCGGTCGGTACGCGGGTTCTCGCAGTCCTCCGTTCGCCTCGACGGCCTGCTTGACTCGGGTCACGCGCTGGCCCATCGGAGGGTTGAGAAATCAGCCCGAATCCAATCCCTATGCGGTATAGAGCGACCCTAGGGCGGGCGGGATGGCGGAGAGAGTGGGATTCGAACCCACGGTAGGTTGCCCTACACACGCTTTCCAAGCGTGAGCCTTAAGCCACTCGGCCATCTCTCCTGCGTTCACCGGCCCATGCGGCGAGGCCGCGCGGTCGGAACTGGCGGAGAGGGTGGGATTCGAACCCACGATAGGTTGCCCTATACACCCTTAGCAGGGGCGCGCCTTCAGCCACTCGGCCACCTCTCCGCGCGGCCGCACAACATACCGATTTCGCGGCGCGTTTCTGCCCCCTGCGTTCGATTTTCCCCGAGGGACGCATGCGGCCTGTAAGGGGCCGACCCAACGCCCCTTCTGCCGTCCCCCGACAGACTTTCCAACGATCAGGAGGAGACGAGAAAAAGGCTAAGACCCGGCCAGTACGTAATGACCAGTACGGCAAAGAGCAAAATCAGAAAAAACGGCACCGTCGCGCGGTAGACGTCTAGCACGCTGCGGTCGAAGCGATAGCTGGAGATGAAGAGGTTCATCCCCACTGGAGGCGTGATGTAACCAATTTGCATATTGGCCAGGAAAATAATGCCGAGATGAACCGGGTGGATCCCATATCCGATGGCGATCGGCAAAATGATCGGAACGACGATCACCAGCGCCGAAAAAATGTCGAGCATCATGCCCAGCACCAGCAAGAAGATATTCAGCAAGATCAGGAAAGTCAGTTTGCTCTGGATCCGCTCACGAATCAGTTCGAAGAGCTGGGTCGGGACTTCCGCATCGATCAGATAATTGGTCGAAGCCAGGGAGACTCCCAGGATGATTAGAATGGCGCCCACCAGGACCATCGACTCTCGCATGACCGAAGGCAGCTTCTTAAGCGGAATCTCCCGACGGATACCCACCTCAACGACCAGCACATAAAGCGCCGTGACAGCCGCCGCTTCAGACAGGGCAAAGAAGCCGCTGTAGATGCCTCCCAGCACCACCAAGGGCAAGGGAATCTCCCACGCCGATTCACGGAGAGCTCGACCGGCCTCCGCGAAGGAAAATTCACTGGAAGTCCTGACCTCACCCCGCACTCGCCAGATGCTGTAGACCGAAAGCAGCACCACCATCAAGAGACCTGGCAGTAAACCCGCGGCGAACAAATCATCGATTTTTACCGGTGGATCGAGGTTCATCTGCTGCGCGACCACGCCATAAAGAATCAACGGCAAGGCCGGGGCGAAGAGCAGCCCTAAGCTGCCGGAAGTTGTAATCAAGCCGAGACTGAAGCGGTCGGGGTAATGGGCTTCCTTAAGGGCCGGGTAAAGGAGCGCCCCCAACGCCACAATGGTCACCCCCGATGCACCCGTAAAGGCAGTAAAGAGCGCGCAGGCCGCCAGAGAAACAATGGCCAATCCTCCGGATAACCAACCGAGCAGGGCATGGGTTAGACGAACCAGCCGGCCGGGTGCTTGGCTCTCGCCCAGCAAGTAACCCGCAAAAGTAAACAGCGGGATCGCCAAGAGCACCGGCATCTCGGCTAGGCGATAAATCTCGATGGCGACCACCGAGAGGTCGACATCTTCCCGCGCGAAGCCCAGCATGGCACTCGCCGCGATCACGGCAAACAAGGGGGCTCCAGCGAGCGCCGCCAAGACGAGAAGCAAGCTGGCACTCATGCAGCCGACTCCTCGGTTTCAGGCGGTCGCTGACCGAGCGCCACAGCCACTAGGGGGATGATTCCCCAGGCGTAGCGGAGAGCGATCACGGCAAACGCGAAGGGCATCACCGACTCAAGGGCCCAGGCCGGAATGCCCAAGAAAGCGTCCCCGCCAAACTCTTGCTCACTCTGAACGAAGCGGCCGGAATGCCACGCGAGAAGCGCACAAACCCACACGGTGAAAATGTGAATCAGCACCGCCAAGGCCGCCCGAGCGCGGGGGGGGAGAAGGCGCGGCAAGACATCGATCGTAATATGGCGATCGCCTCGACTCGCTGAAATCGCACCGAACAGCCCCACCCACAGAACCAGCACTCGGATCATTGGGTCCGCCCAAGGCAGCCCAGCATCAAAGAAGAGGCGCAGAAAAATCTGCAGGGGGGCCAGGACCACCATCGTGCCCAACAGAAGAGTCAAGGCGGCGTCTTCCGCCCGATGCAGGAAGCTGACGACCCGAGTGAACCCGGAGACGACCGTTCCGCTCATGGAGAGGCTTCGGTCTCCTGGGCAGATCGATATTCCTCAAGCAAGCTCAGGATCTCCTGGATCGTCTCCTGGGAGTAGATGTCCTGCTCGAGTAAGCGCTGAGTCGCTTCATCGCTGATCTGATACCACCGTTCAACCTCTGCGTCCGAGTTTGCCGTAACGAACTCGACGCCTTGGTTCTGGAGCGCCTCGCGGGCATTGGCTTCTCCGATACGATTCTCTTCGTCCAACCGCCGACTGGCCTCTGCGATCACTTCGCGAACCACTTTCTGGTCGGCCGGGGCCAGCTTAGAAAAAGCCTTCTTCTCAATCGCTACGACACCGACCAGGTACATAACCGGGACATCGGTCAAGTAATCGACTTTGGTGTGCCACTGAAACGCAATCGCTCCCTGAGGCGGCGCCGCCACGGTCTCGATTAAGCCTGTTTGAAGGGCCGTGTAAACATCTGCGATGGGAAGAGGCACGGGGGAAACACCGGCGAGGTCAAGCGCCATGGCGGTCATGCGATCGTCCTCAACCAGCCAGA
>JAQWNI010000087.1 GCA_029268645.1 Myxococcota bacterium | reverse complement strand
GGTGTATCGGAGCTTCCGGAAGGCACGGAGATGGTGATGCCGGGCGATAACGTCGAGATGAAAGTGACCTTGATTACACCGATCGCGATGGACAAGGAGCTTCGGTTCGCAATCCGTGAAGGCGGACGAACGGTCGGCTCGAGCGTCGTGGCTGAGGTGATTGAGTAAGAAATAGGGCCCGCAACCCGGTTTGACTTGTGGCACCGGGCTGAACGCGAAGGGATTAGGCGCGTAGCACAATTGGTAGTGCATCGGACTCCAAATCCGGAGGTTGGGGGTTCAAGTCCCTCCGCGCCTGCCAGTTTTGGACTGATTAAAAACGGAGTCGGGAGCGAGACCCGGGTTGATCAAAATGGGGACGCATCGAGTGGCCTGCTAGATGAGCGGCGGCTCAAGTGATTGAAGAACAGAGGTGGCGAAAACCATGTCGATGAATCCGGCGGATTGGGTCAAGGACACTCGGGAATATCTCGTCGAGGTTCAGGGCGAATACAACAAGATTACCTGGCCGCCTCAAAAAGAAGCGGTGAGCGGGACAGTTGGAGTGGTAGCCGTCGTGGTCGTGGTGACGGCAGTTTTGGGCGTTATCGACTTTGGCTTGAGTCGGTTGATCCACTTGGTGATTCAATAAATGAACCAAGCCGGGTTGGACGCAGTGCTGACGCCGATTGAATTTAAAAGGGAATCAGGGAGCAGAGTCGACACGTTGGTGCGCGGAAGAGTGCCGGGTTTGAACGGAGAGGCTCCGTGCCAACCAGTATTCACCTCTGCGTACCCCATCGAATGCTTGGATAACTGATGTCGAAGAAGTGGTACATCGTCCATACACATTCCGGTTCAGAAGCCCGCGCAAAACAGGGGCTTTTGGACCGTGCGTTAAGCAAGGGCTTTGAAGATAAATTCGACGAGATTCTCATTCCAGAGGAAAGCGTCGTTGAGATGGTGGGGGGCAATAAAAGAACCTCCAAGAGGAAGTTTTTTCCGGGCTACATCCTTGTTCACATGGATCTGAATGACGAGACCTGGCATATCGTGAATGAGACACCGAAAATCACGGGTTTTGTTGGGAATGCGACCGATCCGCCTCCGATTTCTGAGGAGGAGGTTCAGCGGATGACCCAGCGGATGAGGGAGGGCGAGGATAAGCCCAAGGCCCTCATTCACTTCGAAGACGGAGAAGCGGTTCGCGTGACCACGGGCCCCTTCGCCAATTTCTCCGGATACGTCGATGAGGTCATGGAAGATAAAGAGAAGCTTAGAGTGATGGTTCAGGTTTTCGGGCGAGCGACGCCGGTGGTCCTGGATTACTCCAGCGTGGAGAAGGCTTGAACGCATCGCTTCCCTGGAAGGGACAGCGATTTCGTATTTGACATTTATGCCAAGTCCTGAGGCATGAGGCTTTGGGGCAGAGGGAGGAGGGGTGAAACCCTCCGCAGGACAGACTCCAAGAAAGGCGAAGTCGCCGGGAGGCTGGACCGAGGACCTCGACCGGGTCCGCGTGGGCAACGCGGCTCGAGGGAGCAGAAAGTAAAGTGGCAAAGAAAGTTGTAGCGATCATCAAGTTGCACTGTCCTGCGGGGCAGGCCAATCCGGCACCGCCGGTCGGGCCGGCTTTGGGGCAGCACGGTGTCAACATCATGGAGTTCTGCAAAGCGTTCAATGCTCGGACTCAGGATCAGCAGGGCCTGATCATCCCCTCTGTGATTAGCGTGTATGCCGATCGTTCGTTCACCTTTGAGCTGAAGTCTCCGCCGGCGGCTGTGCTCCTGAAGCGAGCCGCCAAGATCAATAAGGGGTCGGGTGAGCCGAACCGGAACAAAGTAGGGACGGTTTCGCAGAAAGACCTTGAGGAGATTGCCGAGATCAAGAAGGCGGACTTGAATGCTTGGGACGTCGAAGCGGCCAAGAAGATCATTGCCGGGACAGCCCGATCCATGGGCCTGGAAGTGGAGGGCTGATCAATATGGGCAGAAGCGCACGGTATAAGAAGGCTCTCGAATCGATCGATCGGATGAAGTTGTACCCGTTGGACGAAGCGATCTCGCTGATTAAAGGGATGCCGGATTCGAAATTCGATGAAAGCGTTGATATCGCTATCAATTTGGGTGTTGACCCGAAGCACGCGGACCAAATGGTTCGAGGCGCTTTGGTATTGCCCAACGGCGTCGGAAAGTCCGTCCGGGTTCTTGTTTTTGCGAAAGGCGAGAAGGAAAAGGAAGCCTTGGAAGCCGGTGCCGACTACGTGGGCGGTGACGAACTGGCGAAAAAGATTACGGACGAAGGCTGGTTTGAGTTTGACCGCGTGATCGCCTCGCCTGACATGATGGGTGTTGTGGGTAAGCTGGGGCGCGTCTTGGGGCCCCGTGGGCTGATGCCGAATCCGAAGTTGGGA
>JAQWNI010000086.1 GCA_029268645.1 Myxococcota bacterium | reverse complement strand
AGATGGCAGTATGGCCCGCCTGAACGATTTGGTGGGCTACGCAAAAGAGCACAATTTAAAGATCGTTACGGTCAAGGACCTCATTCAATACCGGCTCAAGAACGAGCGCCTGGTTCGACGAGCCGCCACTGCTGTGATGCCAACCTTGTGCGGTGACTTTCAGTGCATCGTCTACGAAAACGATATCGATGGCGTGGATCACATGGCTCTCGTCAAGGGCGAGATTGACCCTGAACAACCTGTTCTTGTTCGTGTTCACAGCGAGTGTTTAACCGGGGATGCATTCGGATCTCGTCGGTGTGATTGCGGCGAGCAGTTGGCCGCCTCGATGCAAATGATTGAGGAAGAGGGCGCTGGCGTTGTTCTCTATATGCGACAAGAAGGTCGCGGGATTGGCCTCGCTAATAAAATCCGCGCTTATTCACTTCAGGACTCGGAGGGACTCGACACGGTGGAGGCGAATCATCGGTTGGGTTTCAAGGCCGATCAGAGAGATTATGGCGTCGGAAGTCAAATTCTCTCCGACCTGGGAGCCCGGGAGATTCGAATCATCACGAACAATCCGGTCAAGCGGGCGGGTATTGAAGGATACGGAATCAGCATCATTGAGCGGGTTCCCCTTGAAATTGAGCCCAATGAAAAGAACCTTCGTTATCTCCGAACCAAAAAAGAAAAGCTAGGACACGTACTGAATTTGAGGGGGTAACGGATGCGCACTTGTCTTGGCGCATTCAGCGACAGCGCTGTAGGCGAGGCGAAGGGCGTCGAACGACCGCATCGGATGCTTCAAAGGGCTTGAATCACATTGTCCGGCTTCGGCCGTGAAAGGCTCGATTCTCCATCGAGCGTCGCGAAACAGAAAGGGAAAGAGGCATGTTCGATTCCGTCGAGAACGTCATCAAACAGCTCGGTGAGCAGGGGTATATCTGCGATAAGCGAATTGCCACTGTGGTTTTTCTCGCGCAGCAATTGGACAAGCCGGTTCTGGTTGAGGGCCCTGCAGGCGTAGGCAAGACTGAGCTCGCCAAGGTGGTTTCGCAGGCCTTGGGTCGGGAGATGATCCGTCTTCAGTGCTACGAAGGCCTCGACGAGGCGAAGGCTCTTTACGAGTGGGAGTACTCAAAGCAACTTTTATACACCCAGATCCTCAAAGACAAGGTGAGCGAGACGATTGGAGACTCGCAGAGTTTGACCGAGGCGGCGGAGCGTGTGGGGCAGGAGGACTCGGTCTTCTTCTCTAATCGATTTATCGTTCCTCGGCCTCTGATGCAGGCCATCAGCTCGCCGAAGCCGACACTGCTTCTGATTGACGAAGTTGATAAATCCGACCCGGAGTTTGAAGCATTTTTGCTCGAGATCCTTTCGGATTTTCAGGTGACGATCCCCGAAATCGGCACGATTCAAGCGCAGACTCAGCCTTTGGTCTTTCTGACCTCGAACGATGCCCGCGAAATGAGCGACGCGCTGAAGCGCCGGTGCCTGCATCTCTGGATCGACTACCCCAACGAGGAGTTGGAGGTGAAGATTTTAGATAGCAAGGTGCCCAACATCGCAGAGCATCTCGCTGAAGATCTGGTTTCGCTCATGCATAAGATTCGAGACTTGGACCTGAAGAAGGCCCCTTCAATCAGCGAGACGCTGGACTGGGCACGCTCGCTAATGGCCCTGAACGCCGAGAGCCTAGACGAAGCCATCGTCAACGATACCTTGAATGTCATTCTCAAATACGAGGGCGATGTGGCCAAGGCCCAAAACGAGCTCAGCAAAATGCTCGAACAGCGTGCCGGCGCCAAGAAGGCAGAGGTCGAAACATCTGATCCTGCCCCCTCAGGAGAGAAAAAGAAGGGCATCCTCCACTAAAGATCTGATCGCGTCGGCGGTTTTTGGGGACAAGCTTCTCTCGCGAACGAGGATTTAAGATGCAGCGCAAGGTCATCGAATTCACGAATCTGCTTCGAAAAAGTGGACTTCGTGTTTCCGTCGCGGAAGGAATTGATTCCTTTTTGGCGCTTGAAGAGCTGTCGATTGAGGATCGGGATATCTTTAAGGACGCTCTCAGGTCCTCGATGGTCAAACGAGGAGACGAGATCGCTACGTTCGACGAACTCTTTGACCTCTACTGGTCAGGGTTCTACGACAACCTGAAGGATTCCTTCGGCGACCTTGGCGACCAGATGGGCGAAATGGGCGTCGATCTCGACGACCTGATGCGCCAAATGGCCGAATCCATGCAGGGGCTCGAAGGCGAGATGGATCTCGGCGAGCTCGCCAAAGCTCTACTCACCCAGGACCTGGCGGCCTTGGAAAACATGATTCGTGAGGCGGCTGAGCAGGCCGGCGCCGGCCGGATCGAGAATATGCTTCAGGTCGGGTTCTTCTCGCGACGGACCAACGAGCAGCTCGACCTAGAGGGCGCCGGGGGGCAGCTCGAGGACCTCGCAGCCAAGCTCGCTGAAATGGGCATGGGGAGCGAGGAAATCGAAGCCATGCGTCAGCTGATACAAAAGCTGATTGAGAACATGCGCCGCTCCGTCAAGAACTTCGTTGAGCGAGAACTGCAGACTCGAAACCATGACTACATGGAGAAGTTCCGTAAGGAGATGCTCCAGGAGAAGAGTTTCTACCATCTGACCGAGGAAGAAATCGCGCGAATGCGCGAAGTCGTGAGTCGACTCGCTCAGCGCATCAAAAATGTTCTATCGATCCGAAAAAAGCGAATTAAACGAGGAAAGCTAGATCTTCATCAAACCCTCAGAAGGAATATGGCGCGGGGAGGTATCCCCTTCGAGGTGATCTACAAGCACCGTCGCAAGGATCGGCCGAAGTTGGTGATTCTTTGCGATGTTTCTTCGTCGGTTGCGAACGTCTCCCGTTTTATGCTCCAGTTTATGTACGAGCTACAGGAAGCCTTTACGAAAATCCGGAGCTACGTATTCGTTTCTGAGCTCGGAGATGTCACATCCGTCTTCAAGGGAAGCGATGTCAATGCCGCCATCGAGAAAGCCCTCGACGGGGGCGACGTGGTCAATGTCTACACACGATCGAACTTCGGGCATGCTTTCCACGACTTCTGGAAGGACCACCTGTCGAGCCTGGACAATCGCACCACGGTCCTGATTCTGGGGGATGCGCGAAATAACTATAACGATCCGCGGGCCTGGTGCCTGAGAGATATCCATAACAAGGCCAAAAACGTTGTCTGGCTGAACCCAGAGAGCCCCAGCGCGTGGGGCTTCGGGGATAGTGTCATGGATCGCTACATGCCTTATTGCGATGTGGTGGAGGAGTGCCGAAATCTCCGCCAACTTTCTCGGATTGTGGATCAAATTCTTCTCTGATCGAACGCAGAGCGGGGTCCGCCGTGGGCCCCGTTTTTGGAGCGAAAAGCCTAAGATCAAGCAGTTTTTCAATTACTATCCAAGGTCTGAATCGGGGATCAGAGAGAGCGCAGTCGTCAACCACAGAGTCTTCGCCTGATACCTCACCAATCACCCCTCAATTGCAATGATTCACGCAGCAAGGAGAATGAGAAAGATGGCTGGAACCCCCAGGCTTGCGGAGCTTCGAAAGTGGCTCGCCGGGCGAAAGATCGAACACGTCGTGGTGCTCGGCGCGAACGGCACCATGGGCTATGGGAGCGCAGCGCTCTTCACACAGGCCGTGCCGAAGGTGACTTTCCTTGCACGAACCCGAGAAAAAGCTGATGAGGGTTTAGCGGCCGCCGTCAAGCAAGTCCGTTCCCCCACCGTAGCCAGCCGATCCGGCGTCGGTTCCTATGATGAAGATCTGGAATCAGCGGTCGCCGATGCAGACATTGTCTTCGAAGCTCTGACCGAGGACTTGGAGATCAAACGCGAGATGTTCGACCGCGTGGAGAAAGTGAGGCGGGACGACTCGATCGTAGCCACAGTGACTTCAGGCCTCTCGATTAATCAGCTGTGTGAAGGCCGTAGCGAATCCTTTAGGCGTCACTTTATGGGTCTCCATTTCTTCAACCCGCCGAACGTCATCGTGGGAACGGAGTTGATTGCTGGCAACGATACTGACCCCGAATTGGTTGATTTCGTCGAGGCTTTTTCCCGCCTTCGACTGGGTCGAGAAATCGTTCGCACGTTTGATACGCCTGCTTTCGCGGGAAACCGAGTGGGCTTCAAGGTGCTGAACGAAGCCGCGCAGCTCGCGGAGCAACTGGGACCGGTTTTGGTGGATCGCCTCGTTGGGCCATACACGGGTCGGGCCATGACCCCGCTCGCGACCATCGACTTGGTCGGTTGGGATATTCATCGCGCGATTGTGGACAATATTCATCAACAGGTGGCGGATGAAGCACATGCGACACTGAAACTGCCGGACTATATGGCCAACCTGATGGATCAGGGCGTGCTGGGGAACAAGAGTGGTGGCGGCTTCTTTAAGAAGGAAGGAAAGGTTCGTCACGTCCTAAACCCTGCTACGGGTGGCTATCAGCCGGAAGCGGATATCAAGGTTCCGGAGCTTCCTTACATCGAAGAAGTGGCGCACCTGCACTCTATGGGGCGTTACCGGGAGGGGATGCGAGTCTTCCTCGAGGCCTCGGGTGAAGAGGCCGCTTTGGCTCGGAAGGTAATTGCCGGCTACATCAGTTACGCCTTTCACAGAGTGGGCGAAGCCACGGAGTCAATCACAGGAATTGATATGATTATGGGGGCGGGTTTTAATTGGGCGCCCCCGAGTGTCTTGGTGGATACGTTCGGGAAGTCGGAGGCCGTTCAAATGGTCGAGCAGGCCGGCCTACCGGTCCCTCCGGCTTTGGTCGAGGCGGCCCGGAGTGGGGAGCCCAACAGCTTTTTTAATGAGCCGCGGGTCAATATTGGGAAATATTTCGTCGCGGGCTGAGGAAACCCGCATGGAAACCCCGGGATTGCGACCTGGTCGGCGCCCCGGGTAATCGAATGGAGATCGTCCGAGGGCATTCGGCGTAACCGCCGCGAGCGAGTCAGCCCTCCACCCAGCATAAAGAGAGAGGAATCGATCGATGGCTACACCGGAAGTGTACGTTCTTGGTGGTTACCAGACAGACTTCGCACGAAACTGGACGAAGGAAAACAAGCATTTCTCCGCTTTGATGCGGGAGGGCGTTCGGGGTGCGCTGGAAGAATGTGAAATCGCCCCGGAAGAGGTCGAGAGTGCTCACGTCGGGAATTTTGCGGCTGAACTGTATTGCATGCAGGGGCACCTCGGCGCGTTCTTTACCGAGGTTGACCCGGCATTCAGCGGACTTCCGACGGGGCGTCATGAGGCGGCCTGCGCATCCGGAAGTATTGCGCTTCTGGCGGCTTCAGCCGAGATCGAAGCCGGTCGCTACGGCCTGCAGTGCGTCGTCGGGATCGAGCAGATGAAAACGGTTTCGGCGTCTGAAGGGGGTGCGTTTCTCGGTACGGCGGCCTGGTACGACCAAGAGGCCGAGGGCGTGGAGTTTCCCTTTCCGAAGCTGTTCGGCCGCTTGGGCGACGAATATGACAAGCGATACGGGCTGGATGACGAGTACCTCGCTGAGATCAGCCGGCTTAACTACGACAACGCAAAGCTGAATCCAAACGCACAAACCCGAACTTGGTACATGAACAAAGAGCACGCGCTCTGTCGGACAGACGACAACCCGGCGGTGGGCGGGAGGATCCGCATCGCAGACTGCTCCCAGGTGACGGACGGGGTTGCTGTTGTTTTTCTGGCCTCCAGGGACTACGCGGAGAAGTGGGCCAAGGGCGTGGGTCAGAAGATCGATGACATTCCGCGAATTAAGGGGTGGGGGCATAACACGGCCCGACTCCGCTTCGAGGATAAGGTGGCGGAGAGTCGTGAAGACGAATACGTGCTGCCGCATGTCCGCAGCACCATTACGAACGCCTGGCAGAGGGCCGGGCTATCTGATGTGAACGACGTCGATGGCATCGAGACCCATGACTGCTTCACAACCTCTGAATATATGGCGATTGACCACTTCGGAATCACCGCCCCAGGGGAAAGCTGGAAAGCTGTGGAAGCGGGCTGGCTCGAGATCGACGGGAAGCACCCAATCAACCCAAGCGGTGGATTGATCGGGGCAGGGCACCCGGTTGGGGCCACCGGCGTCCGGCAACTGCTTGACGGCTACCTGCAGGTCACTGACCAGGCAGGGGCTTACCAAGTGGAGGGCGCCCGAAATTTCCAGACCCTCAACATTGGCGGTAGCGGAACCACGAGCTGTAGCTTCGTAATCGGCCGCTAGGCACGACCGGCCGCGTCGGCTTCTCTCTGGAAAGGCCCCGCTCCCGGCTCCGGGCGCGGGGCTTTTTGCGTGCTCGTCGCTGGCCATTCGCAAATCAACCCATCGCTGGGGTCGATTGATTGTTCTGTTCGAACCGACAGGTGAGAAGGTCCAGATCCACCTGCCCGAACGGCAACCGGCCAGTAGCGGATCCTGGAAAAGAGAAACGCCCCACCAGCTTGGGCTGATGGGGCGTGTCAGGGGGAGGGCGGTGGACTCATTTTGGGGGGTGAGAGGTTGGACATTTCAGATGGAAATGACCAATCCACCGCCACTCCGGAACCTGTCTTGATCTTTCGGGGATGCGTACTCGCTGTCCCTCAACTCTTCGAGTATCACTCGAAGTCCTAGGTTTCGCAAGCTATTTTCACGCCAAACTTTGATCTCTGGCTGTGTAACGCTGTCGAAGGTTTCTCACCTTACTGAACCTACCGGATCGATTGATTTACAATATATAACAGATACTTAACTCCCAAACTTCATGTACACAGAGGGGGCGGCCCAGCGCCCTCCGCCGGGGGATTGGCCGTAAGGCCAGGCTCGTCTACTTTTGGCGACTCCGGTTTCCCTTTTTCGCCTCCTGGCGTTGAGAGTGTTTTCGTGGCCAGCGAACCCCGATCATCGTTTTTTATCCGCACCTACGGGTGCCAAATGAACGTTCATGACTCAGAAAAGCTGGCGAATTTGCTCCACCACGCGGGCTTCGATCGGGCCCCGGCGGAATCCTCGGCCGAGCTTTTGATTATCAACACCTGCTCGATTCGGGACAAGGCCGAGAACCAACTGTACTCGGACCTCGGCAAGCTTCGGGATTGGAGAGATGAGCGTCCCGGACGCTTGATTGGGGTGGGAGGCTGCGTGGCGCAACAGGTCGGTGACCGCCTCTTGGCTCGTTTTCCCCATCTCGATTTCGTTTTCGGCACCCACAACTTAAAACTCGTCCCCGCCATGGTGTCCGGTGCCCGGACTGGGACACGAGCTTCCGAAACCGGGGAGAACCGTTCGGTTGACCGCTTTGATCTGCCCGTGCCGCCTCGGCGAGGCGTGGGCCGGGGTGCCTGTCGAGCCTTCGTTACGGTGATGGAAGGCTGCGACATGTTCTGCAGTTTT
>JAQWNI010000085.1 GCA_029268645.1 Myxococcota bacterium | reverse complement strand
AGGCCGGCATCACGCCCCGGTAGCGGAGGTAGCTCACGTCAGGTTTCCGGAGGAGTTCCTCCACTCCGGTGGGGTAGTCCAGTACGGCACCGGTGAAGTCCGGACTCTGGATGTTTTTTGTTTCCGGCGAGGGGAGCGCCGGGAAGTGATGGGGCGGAAACTCGACCGCCGAGTCAAAGTAAAATTCCTGAGGCTCATGTGTTTTGTATTGGACCATCGCCAAGTGCAGGCCGGGAAGGCCCGCCTTGCGAGCCGCATCTCTCCACATCGCGGTGGTCTGTTCGGGGTCTCGAATTTTATCTGGGCGATAGACCAGGAGCATGGGCGCACCCTCAACTCGGATGTAGCGCGGGTCTTTGAGGATGGGTAAGACTTCTTGGATGAATTGGTAATCGGATTGGAGCGAGTGACTTTGGCGAAGAAGGACTTGATCTTCGAGGCCGTCCCAACGCCGGGTCCAGTTTTCATTGGCCCAGCAGATGCAAAAGGGAAAGTTTGGCTGGCCAGTTTCTAAGACCTCTTCGAGGGGGCGTTCGAGGAGCTTCCGCCCTTCAAACCAATAGTAGTAGTAACAAAACCCATCGACTCCGTATGCCTTGGCCATCTCAGCCTGGCTGGCGCGGACTTCCGGCAGTCGGAGATCGTAGAAGCCCAGGTCAGCAGGAAGCTGCGGCTGTGAATGTCCCGGGTAGAGAGGGGTTGAGCGGCTGACGTTGGTCCATTCTGTAAAGCCTTTGCCCCACCACTCATCATTTTCTTTGATCGGGTGATACTGAGGGAGGTAGAAGGCGATCAGCTTTGGACGAGGCTCTGCTTGGGAGTGAGAGAGGTGGGAGGGGGATCCCGCGTTTTGGGATTCGTTGGGTTCGGGTCGAAGGCGGATGGGCTCATTGTGGAAGCCTTGTGTCATGCCGGAGTGGTGGGGGGCTGTGTTTTGACCTGATGCGGTGGTTTGAACACTCGGCGGGGTAAAATCGGCATGGGGGGCTAGCCCAAGCTGCTGGCCCGTCTGCAGGAAGTGCCTCAGAGGATTGGTTCCCTCGTCGACAATGTGGGAGTAAGTCTTTCGGTACCACTCGGAGTCGAAAAGAGGGTGGGGGCTACTGGGCTCGATGTGACCACGGGTTAGAAAATGGTGGAGCCGGGCTCCGCCATTACGGGGAAGAGTGGGGTACTGAAGAGAGTAGTGGTCTGGATCAAAGAAAGGATGTGGAGAGAGCCCAGCTTGGTCCCCTCTTTCTAGATAATGAATCAGCGGGGAAGAGTTGGTCGGTCCAATATTGGAATACTGGCTTTGGTACCAAGCGGGGTCAAACAGCCAGATCGGCGCGCGATTCTCTGCTGTTCCGTGGCTGATGTAGTGAGAGAGCTTGCAGGGTAGGGATGTGAGTTCCGGGTTTTCTCTCTCGTAGTATTGCGGGTCAAATAAGGGGTCAGGCCAGTAGCCGAGAGCCTCGCCCTCTCTTAAGTAGTGAGAGAGAGGGACGTCACCGGGAAGGAGGAGGGGCGCGCACTGTTCTAGGTAGAATTCGGAGTCGAAGAGGGGGTGGGGGCTGATCCCGGGCGTTGTCCCGTTTTGTAGGTAGTGGAGAAGGCGTCGTCCACCAGACCGAGGGATTGCGGGAAATTGCTTCGAGTAATGCAGAGGGTCAAAGATTGGGTGTGGTGCGTAACCCGCCGCATCGCCCCAACGGCAATAGTGCGAAATGGGGTCGAGATCACTCGTGAGCGCATCGGGGTAGCGGTCTCGATAGAATGATTCGTCGAAGAGTGTGGATTGCCGAATCGCATGGGCGGCCCGGGCTTCTCGGCGACGGGCCGAGGCGAGTGTCAAGCGCTTATAGGCGTGATAGACTCGTTTGGCGAATTTTCGGATCATGGTCCCTATGAACGGGCGATAATTACGGTTCATGTGGCAGAAAATGTCGCGGTCGAATCATAAGACGAGTTGGCCGCTTGCGCGATAAGGAGCAGGGCTCGGAGGGGTTTGGAGCAGGTTTCATTCTGTTCTTCGCGAAACGAACGGGCCGTTCTAAAGGACAGATTTTGGAAGAACCAGGATCTTCCCAGAGAAAGCGGCTTCTCGATGAGGTGCTGCGGGGGCTTGGATGCCGACAGCGCAAAAGACGAAGGATCGCAGTCGCCAGGATTCTCGAAATGGTGTGCCTCGACCCGGGCGCCGCCAGGCCATTCTGGTTCTAGGGGCTCACCGCAGCGGCACTTCAGCCCTCACTCGTGTACTGAGTCTCCGTGGTGCGTCGCTTCCTGCGACTCTAATGCACGCCACGTCAATAAATCCGCTTGGCTTCTTTGAATCGCTCCGGATTTTTGAATTGCACGAGCGCATCTTGCACGAGCTGGGTTCGTCTTGGGATGATCTGGCCCCTATTTCAGATAGTTGGATAGATTCTGGCCTTGGTCAAAATTTCATAAATCAAATGGCTGATGTCGTTCGAGACGAATTTGAGGAATCGCCTCTCTTTGTTGTGAAGGATCCTCGGATTTGTCGTTTGGTTCCGTTTTGGATCGCGGTACTTGAGGCCTTGGATGTGGAGCCCCTGTTCGTCCTTCCCGTCCGAAACCCTCTGGAGATGGCTGAATCTCTCCGGAAGGCCGAGTCGGTGGATCAACAAAAAGCCCTTTTGATTTGGCTCAACAGCGTTCTCACTGCTGAGCGTGCATGTCGAGGTTCTACTCGTTCCATAGTTGAATATGCGGATCTGCTGAATGATTGGCGGAGTGTTCTTGAAAAATTGAGTTCTGATTTGAATTTATCGTTTGCTCGAACGAGTCGGAAAGCCAGTGCTGAAATTGACGCCTTTCTCTCGTCCGAGCTTCGCCATCAGGTTGTTTCTCCTGAGGACCTTTCGGTTCGGAGCGATGTGATCGATTGGATCAAGTTGACCTTTGAGTGGATGCGAAGTTCCGCAGCAGGCAAGAGGGTTGCGACCGGGAAGATCGACGCTTTGCGAACGGCCTTCAGTGAAGCTGAGCGAGTCTTTGGCCCTGTGCTTGCGCAGGCTGAGCTGGCCCGAGACGTATCTGATTCGGTCGTGAGCGAGTTGCAGGCGCGGGTCGTCGATTTGACTGAAACCAAGGAGCGCCTTGCGGGGGAATTGGAGCCCCTGGGCGGAGAAGCTGAGTCGTTGAGGGTGCGCTTGGAGTCTCGCGAACAACAAGTGGGCGAATTGATTAACTGCATCAAGCTCATGCTGGTCTGGATCGCGAGTCGTGCGCCAGGCAATAAGTCCTCGAGCGAGGAGCTCCAGGTTTTGCTTGAAGCGTTGGATACATCTGATTCCGAATCGATTAGTGAAGCGGCTATGGAGGGCTTGCGGCACTATCAAACCGTCCTTGACGGCCCCCGGTCTCGAAGATCTCCCCGGGATACGGGCGGCCGGTATCCCCTCGCGCCCCTCGAGTCGACCGAACCGTCCGGTCTTGGCCCTGATTTAGAGTCGAGTTCTGAATTTTTAGACTTGAAGGCAAGCCACGAGAAACTTGAGAAAAAACTTTGGGCTAGTGAAGACCAGTTACGTGTTGTCGAAAGCCAGCTCGGGGAAAAGCAAGAAATCGTGAAGCAGACTCTTGGGGAGCTGTCCGGAGCAGAGGAAAGGCTGGAGGATTACAGCAGGAATCAGGTCCGTCTAGAAAAAGATCTAAACTTCGCAAACGATCGCGGTTCAAAGCTCGCGGCGGATTTAGAATCTTCCGAAGTTCGTATGCTGACAGTTTCAAAGGAACTTCAATCCTCCCAGGCACAGGCTGACGTTTTGCGAAAAAAACTACAGGCCTCTGATGACAGCAGTGCAGGGTTGCGAGAGAGGACGGAGAAGTCGGAAGGTCGCGCAGGAGAGTTGCAGAAAGTCCTAGACGGATCGCAGTCGAAGTTGCTTGAGGTACAGGGGCGGTTTGAGCAACAGGCTGCAGAGATTGCCTCTCTGAAGTCTGTTGTGTTG
This sequence comes from Myxococcota bacterium, assembly GCA_029268645.1. GTDB lineage: Bacteria > Myxococcota_A > UBA9160 > UBA9160 > UBA4427 > TMED88. The sequence continues at coordinate 3,153 of JAQWNI010000085.1, read as the reverse complement.
GCCAGAGATGCGGAGCTTCGGCAGCAAGCGGAATCCCTGGATGCGGAGCGTGGACAAGGCGCTCTGAACCAATCTGAGCTTGAAATGTTGCACATTCGAGCAAGTCAGCTTGAGGAGGAGCGTCTACGAATTCAGCGCCGGCTTTCTGAGAGTGATCGAGAACTTCGGATGGTCCAGTTGTCGCGATCTTGGAGAGTCACGCTTCCGTTGCGCTATTTGGGACTTCTGGCAAAAAAAATGAGGCTGACTCCATTGATCAGGCCGTTTGTCCGAATGTTGGGGCTAGGCAAATAGATCAAGATGAGAGAGCCCCGCTGAGGCTGCGGTTTTCTTGAACGGGTTCTCTCGTAGACGACTCTTCGAGTTGAGGTTGCCTTCGGCACTGGCCGATCGAATTTTCAATCTACGTGATCGCGCTCAATCTTCAGTCACTTCCTGAATCCACGGGTGCGCGGAGCTGAGATCGATTCGTCCGGTCATTCGATCTCGGTCAACTGGCTCGACCCGAAACGCGACCGCGTCGATCATGCGGTGGAGGTAGTTCACTTCATGCCCACGAATCCCCATTACGCCGGCGTTGACGAAGTAGATTCCTGAGGCGAGTTTTGCCTGAAAGGGGAATCTGACTCGAATGGTGCTGTGATGGGTGATTTTTTCAATTCGTTCGTTTGCGGCATGCGAAATTTGGCCGGCGAGTTCGATCCCCGTTCCGGTTTTGATCATCATTCCGAACTGAACTCCATAGGCGTCCTTGCTGAAGAAAACTTCGTAGGTGTAGGTATACTCGCCCCCCATCTCGAGGATATTGACTTGCTCGCCAGCGGTGTTCAGTATTTTTGGATCACGTATTTCAGCACCCAGTCGGGTATATTCGCTCCGGCTTTCTGATCTCAGCCCCGCATCGAAGCGACCTGATGGTCGGGTTTTCTGGGGTTTGTCGGTGTGTCTCTGGGGTGACTGATCAGGAAGGGTGCCATCGCGATCGACCGCCTGGATTTCAGAAATGAGATTGGCTCGATTTTCAGGGTCCGCGTAGATCAGCTTGTGATAGTAAGCAACGACCTCTTTAGGGAGAGCCGTTAAGAGCCGTTGCCCTTCTTCAAGCAGGATCGCTCGGTCGCAGAGCTCGAGGACCATCTGGGCACTGTGGGAAACGAAGAGAATCGTGGAGCCAGCCGCTTTGAGTTCCTCGAGGCGAGCATGGCATTTGCGCGCGAAGGCGTCGTCTCCGACCGACAGAATTTCGTCAATGACAAGGATCTCCGGATGGGCATGAATTGCGACGGAGAATGCAAGCCGTGCGTACATTCCGGAGGAGTATGTCTTGATTTTCCGGTCAAAGAAGTCACCAATTCCGGAGAACTCGATAATGGAGTCAATGCTGTCTTTGAGCTCGGCTTTCGTTATTCCGATAATGGCTGCATTCATCACTACATTTTCACGGCCAGTGAATTCTGGATCAAACCCAGCGCCTAGAGTGAGCAGGGGAGCAATGTGGCCGTCCACTTCGAGCTGGCCTGAGCTTTTACGAAGTGTTCCACAGACCAAATTCAGCAGGGTGGACTTTCCTGACCCATTCCGGCCGACGATTCCGACGGTTTCTCCCTTGAAGATCTCAAGGTCAATTTCGGACAGGGCCGTGTAAGAGTAATCTGTGCCTGATTGGGTAGGGGTGAGGATTCTTTTGAGCCGAGTCCCTGTCGGGGCTTCTAGTGGGTACGTTTTGGTGAGTCCGCGGGCGCGTATGGCCACTTCAGGAAGTTTGGCAGGCAACGGTCGAATTGTTTGATCTTCAGACGACATCGGCAAAGCCTTCTTTCGTCTTCATAAACCAAAAATATCCAAACCAGGCAAAAAGCCAACTGCCGGCCGTGGTTCCCATCCAATCATTCCACCTCGGAATAGAGTGTTCGAAGAGCAGGGTTCTTGAGTTCTCAAGGATGATCACGAATGGGTTCAAGGCATAGAACGGTTGTAGAGAATCGGGTACAGCAGACGCGGGATAGAAGATCGGGCTTAGGAAGAGTAAGGCTGTGGTCATTAGCCCTACGAGGTGGCCGAGATCCCGCAGGTGGACTCCGAGTGACGAGATGATCCATACAGCCCCAAGACTCAAGAGGACGATGGGGACCGCAGAGAGTGGCAGTAGAAAGGCGGTGAGGGAAGGAGGCCCAATGACCCAAGCGTAGAAAAGAGTCAGGATCAGCGCGTTGATGCCAAAGTGGAATAGGCCGCTGAGGATGCTGATCCAAGCAAGAACTTCTGTGGGGAATATGAGTTGTCGTATGTAGAGCCGATTCTGCACAAGAAGGGAAGGGGCTTCGGTCACGGCGTCAGAGAAAATTGAGTACAGGATGAGGCCTGAGAACAGGAAGAGCGCGAAAGACGAGCGGTCGGTCGATTCAAGTCCCCACTTGGCCTGGAAGACAACTGAGAAGACGAAAGTGTAAATGACCAGCATTAACAGTGGTGTCAAAATAGCCCATAGCAGTCCGAGGGTTGAACCACGATAACGACTCGCGATTTTCCTTCGGGTGAGCGGGAGGACGAGTTCTCGATATCGCCATGGCAGAATAATCGGGCTGAGTGGATTGTAAGGGCTCAATGAATGTGTTCCGAATAGTAGATCGAGGTATTCGCGCTGTTTGAGTCTGTCTCGATGATGAGTGCGAAATCTGAGAGTGTTGAGCGCATAGGGTCGCGCATTTTTCTGGAAATTGGCAGCCTGGCCGGCCTGGGATTGTCGAGAATCGCAGGATCGAGCCGTCTGTATGGAGTATGGGCGACTTACGCTGGATCGTTGCAGCTGACGAGAAGCTGATGCCCGAGGCCGACAGCGCGACGGATATAGGTCTCTTCGTGTTCTGGGCTTTGAATCATGTCGATGAAGTGACGCACGCTTGGTGATTGCAGCATCGCGAAAAAATTCCACTGGTGTTCTTCATCGCCGACGCCAAACGCTCCTGTTGTGTCTCGGAACAGAAGGCTTCCTCCCGGTAGCTTCAAAGAGTTGAGCATTGAGAGGGGCCCTGTGGCTGGATCTCGGGCCAGGGCCTCCAGCTGTTCGACTTTGGGCTGAGTCGCGTTCATGGTTGCATCCTTGGTCGGGCATTCGCCAGCTTGGCTGAGGGCCGATGGAGGGTACCAGAGCTG
>JAQWNI010000084.1 GCA_029268645.1 Myxococcota bacterium | reverse complement strand
GTTGCTTACGAAGTCACCATTGGCCATCCCTTGGCCAGAGCTTTGGGTCCAGTTCAGGAAGGTTGATGCAAAACTCGCCGATGGGCCGAGCAATAGGGCCCCCATCATCATGACGACCAAGGGGCGGCGGGGGACGCTTCGTTGCAGAAATGAGTAGGATTGGACGGGGCGAAAGGAATTCATTTTCAATGGGAGCAGTATCAGAAAAAAACGGTGATCCAGCGGGTGAGCCTGAGAGGGTATCAGCTTGTGAGGCATCGCAGCAACGTGTTTCGGAGCCCCACGGCCGGATAAGCAGATCATTTCTGACGCGGGGATAGCCCTCGAGCGGGCCTGAGTGTGGCCTAGGAGGCGCTTCTATGGCGACAAAAATGCGGCCGGATCAGCTCGTTTTCGGTTCCTTTTTGAATCACCAGAGGTTTCGCGGATGTGAAGTATAAGCCGGGTTTTCGCGTCACGTCCGAGTAGGGATGGGGTGACAGGTCCCGGCGGGTGCGCCCGTAGGCGGGACGCTGCTCCTTCGCCTAGGCGAGCCCATTACCTCCCGAAGAGCGCAGCGATGCGCGATGCCACACCCAAACGACACCCGTTGCGAAGAAGATCCCGGCGAGGAGCCAAAGGCCACGCAACCCCAACGCCGGAATGGCCACGGGAGGAGCCTGGAGAATTTCCAATTGGCCGCTCACACCAAGGATTTTTTTGCCGAACTGGACGGTGAGGTTCCGCGGGCCGGGCTCCGCATCGTTCGAAACGACGACCGAGACCCCAACGCGTGACTCAAGCCGCGCGTTGGATGCCGCTGCCAACGGAAACAGTGTGGCGACGACGCCCTGTCCCAGCGATACGCGAAGCTGCTCGGAAAGCGGCCGGGCGTTCGCGATGACGAGTGTAAAGCTCGTCTGCTCACCCCGGCGAAGAGCGGTTCCCTCCTGCAAGGACGACTCGAGCTCCACTTCGGGTCCCTCGTTTCGATTGTCTACCAAGTTCATCACCGACGAGGCCCAAGCGTTGAACGTGGCATCATTCGCCACGCCGTAGTCGTTTCGAGCGTCGCCAACGGTCCAATCCGTTTCATAATGGGCATATGGCGCCGGTGTCGAAGTTCCCCTGATGACCTCAAATTCCACTTCGACGCGAAATTTGTCGGTTCCGAATTGGAGCTCCTGGGCCAACCGCTGGTCGTCGGGATTGGCCAGATTGATGAGCCCGGCAAAAACGCCGTCCCCAGCGTAGGTGTCGACACCCGGTGCACCGTTGTCGAAAAGCGGCAATTGGTCCACCAGTTGCCCGTTCGAAAAAACATTCGCCCTGACGTTCATCCCGACGAGCGGATAGAGATTAACGAGGCGACCTCGGATGACGACGGAATCGCCAACGGCGTCGTAGTCGAACCAGACATCGGATTGGAGTTCGCGATTGCCCACGTAGACGGCGAGCTCAATCTCATCCGAGGGTAGATTCGGGCCCGTCGAAATGAGCCGATACTTCCATGTGCCCTCCTCGGGATCGTCCAACTTTACGCCATTAAGACGTCCAAGCTGGGCAACGTTATTGGGGGCCGGAGAATTCGTGAGGACACCACTCGGCGACTGCAGCTCGACGGAGAGCGCGTTGGCCATGTTCGCCGTTGGGGAAAAGACGTAGAACTGAAGATCGCCGGACTTCGGCGGAACGATGAACTGCGAGGTAAAGGCTTCGCTGGATCCGTCCCGGGTCCGACTGTGGTCCGGAATGGGGTCCTTGAACACCAGGATCGGCGTTCGGCCGCGTGCGGTGGAAAAGGTTCGCGCCATGATCATTTTGAGCTCAGCGGCGTCGTCCTTTTCCGAAATCTGGGTGTTGGTTCCGGACGAGCCACTGGCGATGGACTCCATTGTTTCCGCGTCCGCATTTCCGAACGAAAGGGTATTGATTCGAATTCCAAGACCGTTCGCCCGATCTACCTGGTCCCAGAGACTATCGCCCACCGTCTGTTTGCCATCTGAAAGAAGGTAGATTTCAGAACCCGGCACGCTCGCTTCGGTGTGATAGGCAACCAGTTCATCGATCGCCGTTTCCAGGGCCAGGGCGATATTCGTCAGCCCGGTTGCGCTCTTGAAGCTTGCAAACGGCAGATCATTTGTGGGATCGTATTCTTCGTAGGGAAAGAGCTCTTCGAAAGAAGCGTTGTAGAGACTCGTTCCCACGATATCGTCGTCTTCCGAGCTGTGATAAAGAAACATCCCGGCTTCCTGAACATATTGGACGGCCTCGATCCCGTTCGTCTGTACGCTCATCGAACCCGATCGGTCCAGCAGAAGAATCATTCCAGGGGGTGGGCTGGCACCGTCTTCCACGAAAACGATGTCGACGGCAGGCGCGGATCCGGGATCCGAGAAGCTTCCCTCAGTGTGAACGCCAACAAGATCCGTCTGCACATCCGGCAGGATGCTCCACTCCCCTTCGGCAAAATAATTCGTAAAGCCGTGATGAGCGCGAATGGGGCCATCGTTGGTTGCGTCGGCGTCATCGAGCAGCCCTGGCGTGAGGACCTCGCCCGATACCGCCGGAGAGCCCGGCGGGTTGTAATCGACCGTGATCGAAGCGTTGGTTCCGTCAACGAAAAGATGGGGGAAATTGTTCGACATGACGGTGTTGATATCGCGTCCAACGACATCCACCTGAAAAGACGTCCCGGCCGCCGACATTCTTCCGCTGTAGTAACCGGAGCTATCGAAATAGCGATCGGGAAGGCTGTAGAAGTAGTGACCAAACTCATGGTGAGCCACGTCGTGAATGCAGGTCCGGTAGCCCGAATTGATTCTGATCGACTCGGTGGCATCCGACCATCCACCTACGTTCGCAAACGAACCCCCAAGACCCACGTTCCACTTGATGTCCGCGCTGCCCCATGCCCTTCCAGCATCCGACACGTAGACGCGACGCAAATAATGATTTCCTTCGGAGGCCTCGTATATGTAGTCAGAGAACTTTTCGAGATCTCCCGTCAACTTCACTCGGCCTGTACACGAGCCCGTTGACGGACAGGACGGCGGACTATTTGCGGCGCCAACGTCGCTTCGTCCCGTGTTGGTCGGCCCGCAGGAACTTCCGCCAGACAGGGAATTCGCCTCGGTAATGACCGTGTCGATATCCGTTCCCGGGCTCCCCGTGTCATCCCACGACAACCAGATCGTGATTCCGCCGTCACTGGCGACCGTGAGCGCCTTCGCGTCCAGCGAAACCGCCGTGATGAGGAGAAGGCCGAGAGCGAAGAGCCCCACCTTATGGTCTACAAAGCGGCGACCGTACGACTGATTCCACATGGCTTTTCCTCCAGGGGAGCGCCTCAACCCTAGAGTATTTCACAAATCGAGTGGCGCTTGTAAAGAATGGATAGGAATTCCAAAGGCCCCTTCTACACCCTTGATCGCGGAATAGGAACTAAAAGCCGGGTTTTGGCGTCACGTCCGAGTCGGGAAGGGATGACAGGTCCCGGCGTGTGCCCCCGTAGGCGGGCCTGGCGGAGCCCGTGTTGGAGCAGCAGCACAGGTCTTTCGGATTCCGGCAATTTCGTCGTTGAGGTTCGCCATGGCGGCTCAGCAAAAGAGAAGGTTTCATTCTAAGCTACTGTCTTGACTAGCAAATGCATGTGGAGCGCCCGCCCGCAGGATCACTGGTTGATTCCAAAGAATCGCTCGATCGAGTAGCCCCATTCTGGACGATGGACCGCACCATCTACCGATCACAAAGGCTCAAGGAGGGAGATCTGATGGCAGACCTGATGGGAAATGTTGCCCCGATTCTGCTTCCGGCACTCGTGCTCGTGCTGTGGTCCATGATCATGCTGGGCTGGATGGCGGCCACCCGCCTTTCATATCTTGCGAGCCAGGGCGTGGGGCCGGAAGCCGGGCAGAGGACTAAGGATTTGGGCGACCAGATGCCCAAGGAAATTCAGTGGAAGGCGGATAACTACAATCACCTGTTCGAGCAGCCGACGGCGTTCTATGCCACGGCCATTATCCTGGCGATGATAGGGCTGGGGAATGAATTGCTCTATCTCTATGCCGCCTGGGGTTACGTTGGTCTGCGCATTATCCACAGCCTTGTTCACGTCACCACCAATGTCGTGATGGTGCGGTTTGGTCTGTTTGCGCTGAGCAGCCTCTGCCTGATCGTCATGGCGGCCGGCGGTGCCCTCACTCTGATGGACTAATTGATTGGCGTCCGACCACTGGCCCCCGAAAGTGTGATGAGATTGCGATCATCCTCTGTTGCGGTCGGCACGCTAGAGCTTCATGAGATTGATATCGCAGGCGGTTGCATAGCCCATTGCCCGTTTGACGTTCGGCAGCAGGGCCGCCCCGCTCATCGCGAAAGAAATCTCGATCAGCCCTTTTTCGCCCCAAGCATCCAGAATGACCTCTCTGGCTTCGGGATCATCCACGCGGTCATGCACTACGGCCTGTACAAGATTTGCCGTCGCAACAATTTCGGGCGGGAATCCGTCGAGCTCAGACCGGAGTATTTTTGAAAGGGTGGCCTTCTCCAGGCCCGCATTTCTGGCGAGGTTGATTTCCGCCTGAACACAAGTTCCGCAGTCGGCCGAAAGCGCGCCCGTGATGCGCGCAGTGTGGTAGGCCAGCGCAGGGACATTTCGATTGGGATCAAGAAAGCCAAAGATTCTGTTGTACCGGGATAGCAGACCGATATCGGTTTCAGCGATCTTATGGACGTAGTCGAACTGAACCCCCGCTCGTTCTTCCGCTCGCCGAATCAGGTATTTCGCTGTCTTTACGATCATTGCACACTCGCTCTAGGGGCCGGGCTTATCCATTCCGTCCGAGGATAGGGCATCGACCCGGTTTTCTGTCACATGTTCCGAGGATGGGCGTTATGTTGAATGGCGAGGGGCTCTGTTGCGGAGCTTGATTCGAGGAGTCGATCAACCATCATGCCTGAATCCATTCAAGAGCTTGTTGACATTGTGGATGAGAGCCAGGTCCGGTTTCTCCGAGTCGGCTGGGTCGATAATGCGGGCGTCTACCGGGTGCATGCCATTCGAGCTTCTCGCATTGCGAAGATGGCGAGTGACGGCCTGAGTCTCGCGACGGGGGCCCAGGCGGTCCCGGTGCACGAGGATGTCGTGGCCGAAGGCCTGCCCATCGGTCCGGTCGGGCAGGTCTGGCTGCTTCCCGACGCCGAGAGCTTTCGTGTCCTGCCCTGGGAACGGGAGCATGGAGCCGTCATGGGCTCCTTTGTCTCACAGGATGGATCGCCTTGGGCCTATTGCCCGCGAGGGGCGCTGCAAAGACAGATTGACCGCTTGGCGCATCGAGGCCTGACCCTGCAGGCGGCATTTGAACATGAGTTCATGCTCCTTCGGGAGAACGAGGGCGTTCTTTCACACTTTGAAACGTCCCACTACGCCTCGACCCATGGGCTCGATGCTGCAGGGCCTCTTTTGGATGAGATGGTTCGTGCTCTGGAAGAGCAGGGGGTGGCGGTGGAGTCCATGCTGAAGGAAGCCGGACTCAGTCAGTTCGAGATCGTGACCGAGCACGGCTCGCCGCTCAGAGCGGCCGATCAGTTCGTGGCCGTGCGGGAGACCATTTCTGCCGTGGCCATGCGCCATGAGCTGATCGGGACCTGTCTTCCGCTTGTTTTTGAGGAAGAGGCGGGCAACGGATGGCACCTGCATTTCAGCCTCTTTCAGGGTTCGGAGAACCTCACTTCAGATGGGCCTGTTCTCGGTGAGCTCAGTGCTGCCTTCCTCGCGGGCGTTCTTGAACATCTCCCGGGCCTGTGCGCATTGACGGCGCCGAGTCCCAACTCTTACCGAAGGATCCGTCCAGGGGCCTGGGCGGGGGCCTACCGGGTCTGGGGATACGACAATAAGGAGGCGGCGCTTCGGGTTCCCTCCGCACGGCGAGGCGGAGCCACCAACATCGAACTCAAGGTCGTCGATGCATCCGCGAACCCGTATCTCGCTCTGGCGGCGGTCATCGGCGCCGGGCTGGACGGGATCGAGCGTGGGCTCAGCCTTCCTGATCCGGTGGAGGAGGATGCCGGTTCGCTTAGGGAGGCAGAACGGGCCCGCCGAAAAATCGAAAGCCTGCCCGCTCGGCTTTCCGACGCGCTGGCGTCTTTGTGCTCCGATGATGTGATTCTCGAGGTATTGGGCCCGGAACTCGCGCTCGCCTACTGCACGGTGAAGGAGTCGGAGGTCGCCCACTTTGAGGGTCGTGCGCTGGAGGAGGAGGTGCGCGAGTTGCTGACCGCGTACTAGCTTTTCCCTTGATGGAGAACGTCCCTGACCTCAAGGCCCCGTTGGGCGAGATCGGCCGGGTATAGGCATCCTTCCTGGCGGGCAATGCCGAGGCCGTAGCGCGCGGCGCCGAGCAGGTGGAGTGCGAGGTGGACGCGCATCCCTGGGTCCAGGTTGTGAAGCTCTGTTCGCCGACGGATCAAGCTAAAACAGTTTGATCTTCGGGCCTTTAGTTTGCCAGACGTGCTCTTCCTCGGGCAGTTGGCAGATTCTCTTCATTCGTGTCGTGCTGCCGTCTGGCAGATCCCACAATACGTCGTCACCGTCCATGTAGCGGCGCACCAAGACGGGACCCCACTCGAAGATATTGAACTCCAAGATCCCATTGCGCCACGTCATCGAGGCAGAGGAGCGGGCGCAATACTCCTTGCCCGCTGCGACAAAGGCCACCAAACCCGAGACATCATTGGTGTTGATCCCACCCGTGCTGTTGTCACCATAGTCGTGAATGACGCCGTGGCCGGTCACCACGGTCCGATTTCCGCACTGCTCGACTCTCTCAACATGGCCTACGTGTCCGCCCTCAACACCCACCCATAGACCCCGCATATCTTTGGCGCCCTCGACGATGGGTTCAGTGCACTCGGCCAGTATCGGCAAGGGGAATCGGCCGTAGTTACAGGCTGGCGTATTGCCCTTCGGGATATCGGCGGCCCGCTTGCCACGGCCATCGAGAAGAGGCAATTCGCAGTAGTTCAGGGCACTGCCATCACCCGCCAGGGTCGCCGGGTCGGTCATCAGGGGAGGGCGCGGCGAAAAGAATGCCAGCCAGAACAGGCCAGCGACCAGCAGCAGAAAAGCGGCTATGACCCCCCCGATTATCTTCATCATTCGCGAGCCTTCACCACGAGTGCCGCCAGGTCGAGAATTGCCTGCACGCAGGCCTGCG
>JAQWNI010000083.1 GCA_029268645.1 Myxococcota bacterium | reverse complement strand
CCCCATCCCACCGATATAAAAACCGAGCATCGCTTTTACGGGCATCAGGCCGGCTTCGATGTCGTCGGTCACGTTACACATCACGAGTTGATGAATTTCGAAGTTCTTCTTGGCGTCTTTCAGAGAGTCTGAGTAAACCTCTTGCCGAAAAGGCGAGTAGTAAAGCGGCAGCCACCCATCGGCGATTTCGGCTGCCAAGGCGACGTTCTTCGGCCCTTCAGCGCCCATGAAGATCGGCACATCGGCACGCAGGGGGTGGGTGATCGAACGAAGCGGTTTGCCCAGCCCCCATGCCCCTTCACCCGAGTAGGGCAAGGGGTAGTGGGGGCCAGAATTGGTGACCGGGGCCTCCCGTGCGAGGACCTGTCGAATAATGTCAATGTACTCCCGCGTCCGGGACAGGGGTTTGGAGAAGGGCTGACCGTACCAGCCTTCGACGACTTGAGGGCCAGAGACACCGAGTCCCAAAATGACCCGGCCCTTCGACAGATGGTCGAGGGTCAGTGTCGCCATCGCGGTGGCTGTGGGGGTTCGGGCCGACAACTGGACAACGGAAGTTCCAAGGCGAATTTTTTCGGTGTGCGCGGCGATATATGCCAAGGGCGAAAAGGCGTCCGAACCCCAGGCTTCCGCTGTGTAGACCGTGTCGTAGCCCAATCGTTCTGCGCGTTGGGCCACGCCGATGATGTCGTCCGGCGGCTGAGCCTGCCAGTATCCGAGTTGAAGACCGATTTTAAGGGACGACATCCAGTTCTCCTTGCGCGCGGGGGATAGAAAAGGCCGGCGGCCATCCGAAAGAATCGCACATTCCCTGACCTCGTCGAAGTAAAGCTATCGGGTCGCTGGGCCAGAGTCGACAGGGGGGAAGAGCGGAAATCTACACAGTTCGGCCTCCTCAGCGGGAAATTTTCTCGATCCATATCGGCGTTGGGCTAAGCGGGTCACCTTTTTCTGGGGTGACGGTCAAGGCTTGCCCAGCCTGCAGGATCGGGATGTGTCCAAAATCGAAGTGACCTGCCGACGAGCTTCGAGTTCGGCCCAGCAGCTGGGTGCCGTCGTTTTGAACCCACCACAGGAGCACGATTCTTCGGCCAACTGGATCGAAACCCTGGATGTGCGCTGTGACGTGGCTTTGATCCCAGGAGGGCGGCAGCAGGCGGGGCCAAAGCCGAGATGGGTCGGCTTGGCTGAGGTCGTTCACCTCAGAGGGCAGGGACCCTGATTCTGCGGTCGAGGGGACAGGTGAGGCAAGGGGTGAAGCGAGAGAAGGGCCGCCGTGGAGCACGACCATTCCAAGGCTTAGAGTGATTCTCCAAGTTGCGCAGCGCATAGTTGGCCCTCGGGTTCGTTAATCAGAAAGAAAAGATCCGGGCCTTCGAAGTCGATCCCCGGACGGCCTGGACGGACTTTCGGGAGGCTCGGTGCGGCGGCGAGGCCGAAGTTGGCGGGCCACTTGGGGGCAAACCAGTCCAATCGACGGATCAAATTAAAGCGATTCGGCGACAGCGGGGTCTCCAGCGGGAGCCGCCAGTCGATGCGCAACACGGAAAGCGTACCGTCGCACCAGTCGGTGGCGTAGATGCGGTCCCCTCTCGCGTTCAGCGTCGCATTGATCCGAGTGGTACAGAGTCCGTCGGGCGGGCCATCGGGGCGGGGGGGCAGGGGCAGAGGCGACTCCCCCCAAAAGATCCGTGCATCCGGGAAACCCGGTGTTGAGCCATCGAGTACGATGAGATCTTCCCGAGGCTCATAAATCTCGGGTTGATCCAGAATCGAGAGGTCGACCGCATACAGGTGGCGAGCGCTCTCTGCCCCCAGGACGGCGATGGGTCCTACCGGGCCCACGGTGAGGCCTTGACTGGAGGCGCCGGCTTGCCCCAACGGGATGGTGGCGACCACGCGACGCTCGACCACATCGATCACATCAATTGCACTGTCGCCCAGGATTTGGCCGCCGGCGTCCAGGGGCCCCGTCTGGGTGACGAGCATGAGGGGCCGACCGCTGGCCGTACGATGCGGAGTCAGAGAAGTGGGATTAAAACCGGTTGTCCAGAGGACGGGTTGATCGGGGTCCGGCCAGACGCGTTCGGGGCGCCCACTCGGATCGAACTCGACCCGATGGACCAACACGGTCCCCGGGTGAAATGCGGAGAGGCCGGGTGAATAAAGGTTAGACGTTGCCACAAAGAGACTGTCTCCCGAGGCTTCGACCGCCGCGGTGAACCGAGTGAGGAAACCGACTCGGTTTGGATCGCAGTGAACGGAGGGTTCGATGGCTTGGTCGTTCGAGTCGGTCAATTTTTCGGGATACACGCAGACCATGGTCGAGAGGCCTGTCCGGCTGGACTCAAAGCCGGGCGGCGGGAAGAGTGGCCGGTCTGCGGGATCGTCTTCGTCGTTTAAATAAGGGTTCTGGAGGATGAAGGGCTGCAACTGCGCGGATTGGCTGTTGTAGAAAAGCACCTGCTCGTAGCCGCTGCTGGTCACGAGTGTGGTGCTCGGGTAGACCGCCCGGGCGCTGCCCACGACCGGAGACGTGACGCAGTTGGGGCGAGTTTCTGGACACAGCCCGGCCTCCCGGAAGGCAAGCGTGTCGGAAAGGCCGTCGCCATCGCTGTCCTCGGGGAGCGCGGGGACAGGGCCTGCGTTGTCTGGGAGCGGGGGGGATTGGGAGAGCGCAAACCGCAGGAGTCCCGCCGGACTGAACCGCATCGAGACAGCGGTTGCCTCTTCGTCGGGGAGGAGGTCGAAACCTGCAGGGAAGGGTCCGCCGATCGGTGTGCAGCGGGCATCGATCGGGTCTTGAGAGATTGATCCTGGGCGGTTATTGCCCGCGCCCTCGCAACCCCCGACCAGAGCGACGAGCAGGCTCAAGATGAGCGTCGCGCTCTGTCGGGTTGCGAAGTGTTTCGCTTGCCAAAAGGGCTGACGAAGGGAGCGTTCTACCATGTGATCTGCGCTCCCAAATAGCCGTTACGTCCGGGTTGGGGGAAAAACAGCGCGTCTCGCACGGCGATGTCGCTGATGTTGTTGAGGGTGGCATAGAGCCAAAGGGCTTCAACAGGTGGCCGCCAGCCGGCGGGAAAGACTTCCGCACAGTTCAATGCCGCCGAGGCAGACCATACGATTCGCTCGGGGAGGAGAATGGCGCCGCTTGGCGACACGGGAATTTTCCCAGTTCGATTCATCTCTCCGATCAATTTCCAGCGACCTTTCTCTCCGACCCGAACGCGGACAAGACTCTCGCTTTGAGCACGCCCGGGAAGAGGGCGCCCTGTACTTTCTAAGATCGCGTCCTGCCCGGTGTGGTTTGCGGTGACCGAAAAAAAGCGAGTCCAGGCGAAGGACAGCGAAATTTCGTAGCCACGGACCTGGGCTCGCCCAGTGTTGAAGGGCTCGATCGTTCGAGGGCTCACGTTGACCCAAAGAATTGAATCGTCGACCTCTTGTAGGAAGACTCCGCCTTCCAATCGGAGATCGCTGAAAGGGCCAAGCTGCGAAACCCTGGCAACGACGCCCGCATCGGCGTTTTGGGCGCGTTCGGGTTGAAGATTCGGGTTGCCTCGGATGAAACCCTGGTCGGGCAGATAGAGCTCGTCAAAACTCGGCGCCCGGAATGTCTTCTGGAGATTGCCCTTGATGCGGAGCCAAGGAAGCGGAGCCAGCACCAAGCCCAGGGTCGGGAGCCATGTCTCGCCAAAGCCTTCGACCCATTCGAGGCGTACACCAGGAACGAGGATAATCCGATCCTCCAACCAACCGGCTTCAATCTCGGTGGCGAGCCCCCCGAGGTTTCGCGCTCGATCGGGTGCGTTGGCGTCGGTCAGCATGTCTCGTCTGAAATCGCCGATGACGGTCCAATCGAGTGAGCTGTTCCAGATTTCAAAGTTCCAATGGTTTTCCAGATCGGCGCCGAGGGTCTGAACTTCAGTCAGAATCGACCGGGGCGTGTCAGTGGCCGTCACGCCAGGATCATCGAAAGCAAATCGCTGATAACGATGGTGAAGGCTGCCCTCAAAACCGTTCCCCCATCCGCCGAGGTCGTCGACGGAGTAAACCAATCGAGCCAAGTTGTGAGTGCTCCAAGCGTGGGCAAAAGGGTTCTGTCCGCCTAGGGGTCCATCTCCTGAGTCAAGGCCGGGGACCCCATGGCTGGTGTAGGTCAGATAGTCCTGAAAACGGAGGTGTCCCGGGCCGATATCCGTACCGAGGGATAGGTTGCCTGATTGCCGAGATCGGTGGTTGTTGATCCGGATCAGGTCGGGGCGGGGCGTCGAGGGGACTGACGGGTTTTGGATCTCGGGCCGGGCAAAACGGTAGTCCCCGTCGCTGACGAAACCGCAATAGCCGACCCCGTACTCGACGGGGCCGGCTTGACCACTGCGCTGGACATCGGCTTCCCAGGTGCCAAAGGCACCGCCACTGACCTCGACCCGATTTACCGTTTCGGGGCTCGGGCGGCGGGTCTGAAAAGAGATGCTTCCTCCGATGGATCCATCCCCGGCTCGAATCGGATCTCCTCCCCGGGTGATTTCCGCACCCTCCAGAAGTCCAAGGCAGAGTTGTGAAACATCCGTGCCGCCGGTGAGGACACTGTTCATCCGAACTCCGTCCAGCTTGACGACCACCTGGGCACCAGTGGATCCTCGAATGGAGACTTCTGCTGGATCACCGGGGCCGCCGAAACGTCGCACTTGGACGCCGACTTGTTCGCTTAAGAGCTCGGTCACCGAGGTCCGCTCTCCCTGGTAGTCGTCGAATTCAATGCGTGAGGTGAAGGCCGAGGGGGAGGGTGCCAGCACCCCTGCGCGGAAACCCGTGACGACGATCTCTTCAACGGGTTGTTCTTTCGAGGGAGCAGGCTTTTGCGTGTCGGCGGTGGTTTGGGCGAACGAATCCGAGGCCCCGTGCAGCACCAGTAGGGCGGCCATCTGAAAGAGGAGTCTGGAGCGTTCTCTTTTGGGGCCCCGATCCTCGGCCCTCCGACTCATGCAGGACGCTCAGGGAGGCCCATGCTCATTGGGCGACGTCCTGCACCTCGCGTTCGGCCCAGCAGGGCTATCGCCAGGAGGCCAGCCGTTAAGAGCAGACTCTGGCCGGGCTCGGGCGCGTGGATGACCCCTACGCCGTCCAGGTCGAATCCGCCGCTTGCAAAGGGGGTCGGGTAAGGGTCGTAAATGGGCTGTCCGAAGTCATCAAACGTTGAACCGTCTCCAACGACGTCGACCAGTCGAACGAAGCGAACGTCCTGTAAGTCCAACAGGCCGCTCGTTTCGAGGGGGTGTCCCAGCAGTTCGGCCAGGTCGAATCCGGTGCCTTGTCCCGCTTCATCGAGCCCCGCAAAACCCAGATAGAGGTCGGGGTTCAGCGTTCCGCCTGTCCCGACCGGCGAGGCGTTGAGGGTCTCGGTTTCAAGACGCGCGAAATCGATCCCATTGCTCGAGACTTCAACAAAGGCCAATTCGGCAAACAGATCACCGCTCACATTGTCGTAAAAAGAGTTTTCGAAGACCGCAAAGTCGTCGCCGGGTCCGTCGGGGATGGCCATTTCAAACTCAAGGGTCACCGAGCCCCCGTCGCCCAGGCTTACCACGGTGAGGGTATCTCCGAGAGCGGGTCCAAGGGCGTCCTCTGCGAGCCCGTAGCTAGCGTTTCCCCACTCCGGGTAGGCAACATCCACAGGACCGCGATCCAGGGCATCAACCCAAGACCCCCACGCGACCATCTCTTGGATCGCGTATCCCGCAAAGGCGGGACACGCGATCCAAATTGAGAGAATCAGAAACCTGATGAGGGGTCGCCAATGGGCGCGTTGACGTTCGCGGCGTTTCTTCATCAGGCTCGTGCGTTTCGTTTGATCGAGAGCATGGCCAAGCCCAATGTCATGAGAAGGGCGGTTCCGGGTTCGGGGATCGGAACCGTCGGGGCCGAGCCGGGCCAGATTTCCGGCAGGTTGGCTTGAGCCCCGGCCCAACCGCCATTGACCATGGGCTCATCGTAAACACCCAAATTGGTCGTCGACCAGCTTGAGCCGTCCGTGCTGCTCCAAAACGACAACCAGCCCGGCGATCCCGTCGAGTAGGTTTGCCCTCCGGTCGTGTAGGACATGTCGAGTACGAAGGCGGCCTGGGACCAGCTGAAATTGCCGCCTTCCGCCGCCAGAATCGCATCGTAGGCATCGGCGTAGGTTGCGGCCCCATCCCATTCGAAGAGCCACGCGAAGGAGTCCGTGTCCCAATCGATTACCACCATGGCCTGAGAGGCCCCGCTGGCTGTGCCCACGGTGCCTTGAATATCCACAGCGGAGAAGGGAATCGCGAGGGCGGGCGCTCCGCTCCCGATGAAGAGAAACAGGCTTGCGAGGATGGAAGAAAAAAATAATCGTGTGCGTCGATGGACTTTCATGTCGATCCTTGTCTTTTGGCTCTGGGGTGAACCAGCGGTTGGGAGGGCGACCAGAAGCCAAGGGATCGGTCGGGGTTGAGACACATCGCGACGAGCCGGTGCAGGTCACAAGGTCGCTTCCCCAGGCCATCCCAAATCGCGAGGACTCCTGGACAATCAAAAGGCAGGTTTTCCGGCTTAGGACCTTCGTGAATGCCCGCCTTCCCATTTCGGCCACTTGCTCAAGGCAAGAGGCGTCCACAGTGGCTTGTTGGGCAGTTCACCGTCCATCACGGCGGCGCGACCGCAGGGGAATGCCGATTGCGACGGTTCGCAGTCGGGTCACCCCTTTCCCTATCGGGCCCTCTTTCGCTCCCCCTTTTGATTGCGCGTTGAGTGCGCCGGGAGCGGTGAGTGACCACCTTTCAACGACGAACCTATCAGAGGTTGGGGGCTTTCGTCCACATGAATTCTTCAGGCAACCGCGTCCACTGCCTCGGTGAGGGAGGCTAAGTAGCTGGGGCCGAAAAGCAAAACGTGAACCAGCAGCGGGTAAATTTGGTAGAGCGGCACACGCTCCGGGGACCCGGGAGACAGGGGAGCGCACTCCGCGTAGGCCTCAAAAGCCCGCTCGGGAAATCCTCCAAAGAGTCGCATCATGGCGAGGTCGACTTCACGATGCCCACCGTAGGCGGCGGGGTCGATGAGGACCGGTTGGCTGTTGCCATCCATCATCAAGTTGCCGCGCCAGAGGTCGCCATGGAGGCGCGCGGGGACTTCGGGGGGACCGCATCGGTTGGGGAGCTTCTCGATGAGTCCTTCGAGCCGTTTCGAAAGGCGGGACGGAACAAGCGCTTGGTCTTGGGCCAATCGAAGCAGGGGGCGGATGCGGCGCTCTCCGTAGAAACTGGGCCAATCATCGACCGGTGCGTTGTTCTGCCGAATGGGACCCAGGTAGTTGTCCGCTGAGTGCCCGAAAATCGGCGAGCCAGCGGCATGCAGCGCGGAAAGCTTGCGTCCGAATCTTTCGAACGCGTCGGCGCTGGGGGGGCCGGATTCGATCCATTCGAGGACCAGCATCGACCCCTGGATTTCGACCGCAACGACTCGGGCGACTGCCAGCGCACGGGCGTCTGCAAGCCAAGTCAGCCCCCGAGCCTCCGCAGCCGCGATGTCGGGTGCACCCCCCTTATACTCTTTGACGAAAAGCTTCGGCCCGTCGGCCTGCCGGGCGCAGTAACTCGTGCCGAGGTCGCCGCCGCCGACCGGGTCGAGGTGAGTGGGCGCCCGCCCGATGAGCCCCTCAAGGCGTTTCTCAAGAGTCACGTTCATCGGTGGATGTGGGGGTGTTGAAGCCTCAACTGGTCAAGCAGGCCGCGGCAGGCCGCTTGGCAAAGGTCGAAAACTTCATCGAAGCCGCCGGGGCCCCCATAGTACGGATCGGGGACTTCTGCGTGCCGGGGTGCGTCGGGATCAAAGCTTCGGAGAAGGTGAATTTTTTGGCGCGCCTCAGCGTTGGGGGCCAATGCGTGCAGCGCCTGCTGGTTGTCGCCGTCCATGGCCAGCACCCAGTCAAATTGCTCAAAATCGGAGACAACAAACTGCCGTGAAATGCTGGGCAGTTCGACGCCTCGACCGGCCGCGCAGCGTCGACTGCGCCGGTCGGCCGGTTCGCCGATGTGATGAGCGCTTGTCCCGGCGCTGTCGACGGCGATTTGATGGCTGCATCCCTCCCCCTCGAGCAAGGCCGCCATGACGCCCTCCGCGGTCGGGGACCGGCAGATGTTGCCCAGGCAGACAAAACAAAGGCGGATCACGACAGGGGCGCCACTGAGTTTTGACCTGGGTGAGGGGCCGTCACGGTGTTCTCCTGGTTCCCGCTTGCTTTGGATCGGAAGCGCTTCAGTTGATCGAAATGCTGACTTTGAGCGCACCGGACTTTTTGTCTGCGGCGGTCGCAAAGGCCTGATCGATGTCGGCCAGTGGGAATCGGTGGGTAATCAGGCGGCCGAGTCGCTCTCGCTCGCGGTCGACGATTTCCGTGGCCACATCGTAGTCGGCAGGGCGTCCAGTCTCGCTGCTCGAAGCTCTGGCATTCCGGTGGTAGCAGTTCGACCAACACAGATCGATCTCTTTCAGGAGGAGATCAAGGGGAGAAAGGGTCGGCGGCTCAAGAAACATTCCCAGTACGCTCACCCGTCCTCCGGGTCGCAGGGCCGCGGTCGCGGTTAATAGAGTGTTGGCTCCGCCTCCGACGGTTTCGACGGCCACGTCGATCTCGGATCGGCTCCCCAGTGCGCCCAGGCCCGCGGTGTCAGCATTGCGCTCGTCGAGCACATGGTCGGCGCCTAGGGCGAGAGCGGTTTCCGCTTGGTGGGCGTGGCGAGCGGTGATGAAAATTTCTTTGGCCCCGAGGTGGCGGGCTGCGAGCAAGGTCACAAGCCCAATCGAGCCGGCGCCGAGGATCAGGACCCGTTCATCTCTTTGAAAGCGGGCACGCATGAGACCGTGAACCGCGACGGCGATGGGCTCGCAGAGTGCCGCGATGGCGGGTTCGACGTCGTCCGCCACGGGATAGGCCCGATGGGCGGGGACCACCAGGGACTCGGCGAGGCCTCCCGGCTGATGGATGCCGTAGACCTGTAGAGCGGGGCAGCTGGAGTCACGACCTTCCCGACAGGCCCGACAGTCTCCGCAGCTGACGAGGGGCTCGATGGCCACTCGCTGACCGAGCTTGAGGTGATCGACATGCGGACCGACCGCTTCAATTCTTCCGGCCATCTCGTGCCCGGGGGTGTGGCCCACCGCGAGCAGGCCCGCGTGCATGAGGTGCAGGTCACTGCCGCAAATCCCACAGGCCTCAAGTCGAACCTGAACTTCTCCCGAGTTGGGAGCCGGACATTCCCGGTCTTGGAACTCGAATTTGTGATCTCCGATATAGGATGCGGCCCGCATGGGGAGAGGATAACCGTCCGTTTCGGCCACGCCCGCGTCGGTCAACGAGCCGTGAGCCCTTGCCTTCGGAATCCTAGCCGTTGGTCCGTTCGATGACCGACCGTACGATGAGCGGCCAAGCGATGGTGGCGTCCGCAAAGACTTCGGCGAAGCGTCCTCCTTCGGACTCCGGCACAAACTTTCCCCAGGAGACGCCCTCTGTATAGCTGCATCCCGACAGGCCGCCCCAATGCTCGGGTTCGGGGCAAATGCGAACCGCGTATTTATACCGCCGGATGGGTTCGCGCTCGCCCAGCCGGGATGAGGCGATTTCGAGATAGGGCGCCACCTGCTGGGCCCAGTTGCGGGGGACACCTCCTCCGATTGTGAAAATTCCCAGCGTGGCATGGTCTCGGATCCGATCTGCGAAGTCGTCCAAGTCAAGGAAGGGGTCGAAGTGAAGACGCGATTGGCCCGCTTGAATCCGGGCGTGGTTGTAGATCGAAAGGTCGAGGCCGAGTTCAGAGTCGGTGAAAGCCGGAACATAGACCGGGACATCGTTTGCGACGGCGCTCTTTAATACAGCGCGCCCGTCTGTGTGTTGGGTGAGGTGTCGTCCCATTCGTTCGAGAACCGCACGGCTACACAGGATTTCGCCTTCAGGGATGTCGGCGAGTGCCTCTCGAAGGATTCTTTCGGTTTCATCAAGGTTTTTTTCAAGCTCGATGGTGTCATAAACCCGGTT
>JAQWNI010000082.1 GCA_029268645.1 Myxococcota bacterium | reverse complement strand
AGGCTCCGTTCAACTCGTGGCGACACCCCACCACGCGAAGCCCTTCCGCCGCCGCCCCGGCAAACACTTCGATCATGGGCCCGGCGACCACGCCAAAGAGCGTATCGATGCCCGCCCGAGCCAATTGTCGGGCCGCGATCCGACCACCCTGAATCTCGGTCATGCTGCCTCCCCGGGGCCCCAGATCGCCCGCTGCCGTGAACTGGGATACTCCCACGCTCAGAGGCCAGTGACACCCCCTGCCCTAGGGCTTTACCCAATGAAGTTCTAGAGGCGGACGACCGAAGAACACAGCGTGACGAAACGTCCTTCAAAAACGTCCCCGGGGAGTCTTCTGATTGCGAAATTGAAGGAGTCCGTTGCCCCCTGGACTGCGAGCCGTTGGGCGAATGCCGACAGGGCCCTCGACCGCCGACTGCGGCGCCTGATTGAAAGCAGCCCGGAACCGGTCGTGATGACCGACGCCGCGGGCCAGATCAGCCTTCTCAGCCAAAGCGCCCGAAACCTTCTCGACCGAGGCCCCGATCAGCCTCGGCCCTCTGATCTCCATCTTCGGTTTCATACCGATTGTACCGACCCCCACTGCCCGATGGCCTCGGCCATAGCGGCACGGCGCCCCGCCGAGCAACAAGCAGATCTCATTGCGACCGCGTCAGAGACCCCGATGGCCGTGGATTGGCGGCTTGAACCAGAGTTTGAGGACACCCATTTCCTCGGGTTCAGCCTTCACTGGACCCCCTCGGAAACGGCGACCAATCGCCCCTCCCACCCAAACCACGAGTGGGAGCGCCTCAAGCTCGTGGCCGATACTACTCCCAGCGGCATCGCGACCACGGACCTCGAGGGTCGATTCGAGTGGGTCAACCAAGCTTTCGAGCAGGCCACCGGGTATGCGTTTGAAAGCCTTCGTGGCCAGCGCCCGGGCGACTTGCTTTATGGGGCCGAGACCGACCCGCAGACCCTGGCTTACATAGACGAACAACTCGCCTGCGGGCAGGCTTTCGAGACGGAGTTGCTGTTTTACCCTCAGCACAACCGGCCCTTCTGGGCCCGCATCCGGGTTGGCCCCATTTGCTCGTCCAGCGAGCCCAATCCATCCGGATCCATCTGGACACTCACCAACGTGAACTCCGAACGGGAGACGGAAGCGGAACTCCGACGCACACAGGAGCGCTTTCGACTGGCCTTGGCGGGCTCACGGGACGCCATCTGGGATTGGGATCTTCTGACCAACCACATTCACTATTCCGAGCGGTGGAAGGAGCTGCTCGGGTGCGTGGATCAAAACGTCCGCAACGAGCCCGAAGAATGGTTTCGGCGCATCGTGCCCCGGGACCTGTCGCGCTTTAAGGCCGCGCTCGAGGACCACGTCGAAGGCCGAACCGACCACCTGGAATTCGAAATGGAAATGCGCCGCGCCGATGGGGACACGCGGCTGGTCTTATGTCGGGCCGCTGCGGTTCGCGATGCCCACCATCGAGCCACCCGCATTGCGGGTTCCTTGGCCGATATCACCGACCTCAAAATGGCCGAGGCGGATCTCCGCCGGGCGGCCCTGCACGACCGACTGACAGGGCTCCCCAATCGCGCCCTTCTCGTCGACCGAATCAGGCAAGCCTTGGTTCGATCCCGCCGGGATGCGCAGTACAACTTTGCCCTGTTGTTTTTTGACTTCGATCGCTTCAAGGTCGTCAACGACAGCCTTGGCCATCGAGTGGGTGATGCCCTGCTGGTCAGCATTGCCCGGCGACTCCGGCAAGAAACCCGACCAACCGATACAGCCTCCCGCTTTGGCGGTGATGAATTCGTTGTGCTCCTCGATCAAACCGGGGGACTCGAAGAAGTCGAACGCACCGCTTCGCGCTTTCTAGACGTTTTCTCTGAGCCCCATGAAATCGAGGGCAAGGAAGTCGTCTCCACCGCCAGCATCGGTTTGGTGTCGAGCGAAATGGGTTACACGAGCCCCGATGCCATGCTGCGAGACGCCGACTCCGCCCTCTACCAAGCCAAGGCTTCGGGACGAGCCCGTTACTGCGTCTTCGATACCCACATGCACAACTCAGCCCTGGAGCGCCTCCGGGTTGAATCCGAACTGCGCGTCGCCTGTGAGTCCAACCAATTTCAGCTTCTCTACCAGCCGGTTGTCAATCTTCGCACGGGGGAAGTCGACGGCTTTGAGGCGCTGGTTCGCTGGGACCACCCTAAAAAGGGACGCCTTAGCCCCGATGAATTCATCGCCGTTGCCGAGGAGACGGGCCTCATCATTCCACTCGGCGACTGGGTAATGAGAGAGGCCGCCGCCCAACTCCAACAGTGGAGGCTGACACTCCCCACCGCCCAGGATCTCTTTGTCAACGTGAACCTCTCCCGAAGGCAGCTCACCCACCCGAACTTACTGCAAGACCTACAGGAGATCATCACCGATTTTTCAATTCCGCCGGGCCACTTAAAGCTCGAGATCACCGAGACCACGGTGATGGACGAGCGATACGACACCATCGCGGTTCTCGAAAAGATCCAGGCCCTGGGCATTCCCATTGCGATGGACGACTTCGGCACCGGCCATTCATCCCTCGCTTTCCTGCACCGCTTTCCCATTGACCTCTTAAAGATTGATAAGAGTTTTGTTTGTAACATGGAAAACAATCGTCAGCCGACCGCCCTCGTTCAAGCGATCGTGACACTGGCCCGCCACCTCGACATTCCGGTTGTGGCCGAGGGCATCGAAACCGCGGGTCAACTCGAGCAGCTTCAGGCGATGCAGTGCGAATACGGACAGGGCTACCTGTTTGCCAAGCCCATGGAAGCGCAAGAAATCACCTCTTTTCTCGCGCAAAATCCAAATTGGATTCCGGGCTAGATCAAGGGCTCTCTCGCAACCAGGCACTTTCTCCGCCTGGCGCTTTCTCAGCATAAAGACCGAGTGGTCCGCATAAAGACCTAGGCGGGCCTGCATCCGATCATCGGGCCAAGCGTCTTTTTTCCCACGGCGGACAAACGCTTCGATCCAAAGAAACCGCAATGAGCGGTTTTTTCGTGACAATTCGCCGCTGTGATGACACATTTTCGCGTGAGACCCCACGCATCAACAAAGCCCTGCCCCGATCGCATTCCATAGGGCCGCACGCAAACCAATCGAACCGGAGAAACAATGAAACAGATCATCCCCTGGCTCGGTGGAATCGCCCTCCTCTTCTTCTGCGCACTTCCCGCCTCAGCGTGGACAATCCGGGCGACCTTTGAACCGTTCCACCCCGATGAGAACGGCATCACGGGACCGGGGATTATCACTGTCGGCCCATTGGGGGTCTCATATCGAGTCCACATCGACCTGAATACCAATGGCGGCACGGACCTGTTCGCTCTCGGAGTGGGTTTCCTCTTCGAAGGTTCGGGTTTCACCTATGACCAGGGTGCCTCCTCGACCAACACCTACCTCCTCTACAGCTCTGCGAAGAACGCGTACCTCGTTCCGGCTTCGACTTGCGGTAACACCTCGGGAGATGGTTGTAACCTGTACCTCACCAACCCCAACCAGGTTCAGTTGGACTTCCTGTCCACCAAGGTGGGCCAGGGTCTTCCGGCGGCTGGTATCCCGACCGCCTCGGACGGCTTTGAAAACCTCGCCACCTTGGTTTTTACTTCGATCAGCCCGGGAACCTTTGGTTTCCTCTTCAGCTTCGACCCGATCACCGGTGGTGTGCTGGGCCTCGCTGACGGCACGTCGATCGTGCCTGAGTTCGAGTATGCGGTCGTGCCCGAACCCCAGACGGCGCTGCTGGTGGGACTCGGCTGCGCGCTACTCGCGCAGGCCCGCCGAAACCGAATCCGAACTGCTGCGGCCCCTGCGGTCAACGGAGAGCCTCCCGCCCCGCGAGCCTGATCATCGCAACGGGGATGGACCGAACGGGAGCCGAACGGGGGTGCAAGGTGGCGGGGCGGACGGGATTCGAACCCGCAACTTCTGGCGTGACAGGCCAGTGCTCTAACCAGTTGAACTACCGCCCCGCGGCCGAAAGGGTGTAGCCAACCTTGTTCATCTGGGAAAGCCCCCCACTCGGTTGAGGGGCTCATTTCCAGCACCGTCCGGCCGCATGTCCTTCATGAAGGCTGAAACCGAGCGACGCACAGGACGGCCCTGGGGTCGATTTTTTTGCCGCTACCTTTTCAGGCGGCTGTGCGAGGGTGAACGGCGCGACAGCCCGCGAGGAGCCCTGATGGAGCGCGACCAAGAACAACAGGACTGGGAAGACGACGGTTATTTTATTCGCCGTCGCTTTGCCCCGCCGGAAACACTGGCCGCCATGACGGAGCGAGTGGTCGAAATCGCTCGGGCCCACGCCGCCGGCGAGCCGATCGGCGACGTGCTGCCCCAGCCGGAGACGGGCTTGGCCCAGCAGGCCCGCATGCCGGAGGAAGGCCTCTCCAAAATGTTCAAGCTCCATCGCCAGGAGCCCATCTTTCGAAAATGGGTGTCCGATTCCGCCGTGCTCGATGGCGTCATCCCTCGACTCGGCCCCAATCTCGACTGTTTTCTCTCTCAATTCATTTTTAAGATGCCCGGCGCAATCGGCCAGCCCTGGCACCAAGACGGCCACTACTTCCCCTTCGACCGCAGCCCGCAGGTGGGCGTTTGGTTGGCGGTCACGGAAGCCCGCCTCGACAACGGCCCGCTTTGGGTGCTTCCCGGCTCGCATCGCGAAGCCATCCACCCCACGGTGCCCGATACCCGCCCCGCCGCCAACTTGGGTTACGTCGAGATCGTCGATCACGATATGGACGGAGCCACACCGGTTCTCCTAGAGCCCGGAGACGCCCTCTTCTTCCATAGCCATCTGATGCACAAATCCACCGACAACGCCTCGCCGGATCGGCGGGCCGCCATGGTGTTCCACATCGCCCAAGCCGAGACGCGGGACTGCAGTCAGGAAAAATGGGGATTCACGCCGCCCAATATCGATTGGATGCCCATTCGACGCCGAATCGAAACTGAAGTGGAGATTGCGGCGCCCATCGATGAGGTCCGAAAAATGCTTTTCGACGTTTCAAACTACGGGAACTGGAACCCCTACTTGGTCAAAATCGACGGCCGCCTCGAAGCCGGGCAGAGCATCACGGCCCTCGGGCGGGGGGCCGATGGGGCCGAGATGAGCATGGCGGTCGAAGTCCTCGAAGTGGGCCCCGACCAAATGCGCTGGGAAGGTGGCGCTCCGGATCGCAGCCTGTTTCTGGGCGACCATCATTTTGAACTGGAAGCCGTGAGTCCAAACCGAACGCGGTTTCGACAAAACGAAGACTTCACAGGCACCCTGATCGCCGACCTCTGGCCCGCGCAAGGGGAGCTCATCGAAGACAATTTTCGGCGCATGAACGAAGGCCTTCGCCGCGCCTGCGAAAGCGGGTAACTTGGATCCAAACAGCCTCGGACCCTTTGCTATTTTTCCCCAATGGCCGAGCCGGACGCCAAGCCTCTGACCCGTCAAGAAACCGCCGCCCGCAACCGGGAGCGGCTGTTGGACGCGGCTGCCCGAGTCATTCAGAAAATGGGCCTCGGCGGCGCCTCCCTTGAAGACATTGCGGCGGATGCGGGCCTTACCAAAGGGTCGATCTACTCCCAGTTCGACTCCAAAGAAGAACTGCTGATCGAACTCCTCGACAAGCGCTTCGAAGTGG
>JAQWNI010000081.1 GCA_029268645.1 Myxococcota bacterium | reverse complement strand
ATCGCCATATTGGCACAATGATGACGCACCGCCTGGAAGCGACCGATCGGTTGGCCGAACTGCTCTCGAAGCCGGGCGTACTCAACCGTTTTCTCCAAGGCCTCCTCCATCGCGCCCACGCACTGCAAAGCGGCGAGGCTTCGCCCCAATAGAATCACGTCTATGAAGGCCTCTTCCCCTGCAACCCTCTCTGCGGGCACGGCCTCGTAGGTCGCCTGACAGCTGGGCGTTCTTCCAATCGTTTTTAAGGGTTCGCACCGAGCATCGTTCGCTTCCACGAGGAACAAACCCATCTCACCGTCCTGCTTAGCCGCTACAAGGTGATGCGTCGCCTCGGCGCCGTAGTCGACGAAATGCTTTGCGCCGCTGAGGCGTCCCGCTGAGGTCACCGTGGCTTCAATCCGGCGCCAGTCATCTACAGCCTCAAGCAGCGCAGGCGTCACAATCACATCGCCTTCCGCGATCTTTGACCGCGCATTCCCATCAGCGCCCGACAAACCCAGCACCCGTCCGCAGACGGCAACCTCGAGGAAGGGAACCAGCGCGGCGCGACGCGACAAACATTCCAGAGCGAGCCCGAGATCAACCAGATCGTCCCCCTCGCCCCCTTCCGGGGCGACCAATTCGAGCCAACCTTGTTCGGCCAACTTCTTCCAAAGCGCTTTGTCCCAGCCTTGATTCCTCTCCAAATCGCGAACTTGATCCAGCGAAACATGAGCCTCAAGAAAACCGCCCAGGCTCTCCTGCATCAGCCGCTGGGTCTCAGTGAGATCGAGATTCACCGCCGAAACCTCATCGGGGCAATCCCAAACCGGCCGCCGCAACAATGTCGCGCATCACTTCGTTGGTCCCGCCTCCAAACCGGAAAATCGGGGAGAGCCGAAAATTGAATTCCGCCCGACCGTCCATTGGCGCACCGTCGAGAGAGTCAGCGCTCACCCCCCCGCCCGGCCCAGCAAATCCATGGCCCGGTTGGCGAGTCGACTGCGCAGTTCCGTGCCCGAAATTTTGGCCATGGAGGCTTCGGAGATCGGGGTTCCACCTTGGGCGATAATCCACGCATTCCTCAAGGCCAGAGCCCGATGTTCGCGTAAATCCAGCTGCAATTCGGCCAGGCTTCGACGCACAACGGGGTCCGACAAGCGATCAGGGCTTTGAGAAGCCAAGTGGTCGACGAGCTGATCGTAAATCCGGGCCAAGGCACCCGTCGCCGCCAAAGCAACCCGCTCATGATTGAGCGCATGCATGATGATCGGCCAACCTTGATTGACCTCACCCACCACGTGATCGAGCGGAACCCTCACGTTGTCATAGAAAGTTTCGTTGGTATGGCCCCCGTACATCGTGTGGAGTGGTCTTATCGTGACACCCGGAGTGTCCGTGGGCACGATAATGATTGAAATGCCCCCATGCTTTGAGGCGCTGGGATCGGTTCGGACCGCCAGCCAAATATGGGTGGAGACATCGGCCAGCGACGTCCAAATTTTTTGACCCTGAATCACCCACTCGTCGCCCTCTTGAGTGGCCTGCGTGCGCAAAGAAGCCAGATCCGTCCCGGCGTTGGGCTCGCTGTAACCCAGAGCAAAGCAAAGCTCACCCCGATAGATTCCGGGCAGGTACTGCTGCTTTTGGGCTTCGCTCCCAAAGGCCAGAATCGACGGGGCAATCGACGTAAATGTCAAATTGCCGTACGGCATTCCCCAGTACTCCATCTCCTCGACGAAGATGTACTGATAGAGCGTATCCCGGCCACCCCCACCCACTTCCACGGGCCAACACATCCGCATCCATCCCCGCTCGTCGATGGCCCGGTGAAAAGCGCCGATGCGCTCTCCGCCCCCCCCATACGTCTCTGCGTATTCCTGGAGAAGTTCCGGGGTTCGCCACTCACGGATAAACGCCCGTAAGCTTTCTCGAAAGGCCACGTGTTCTGAGGACCAGCGAAAATCCACGATCAGCGCCCCTTCGCGTCGGAGCCCTCGCCCCGAAACCAGAGGAAAGCAAAATGTTCATCAACTTTTTCTACTTCGGCCCGAACCGGTTGATCCAAAGCAAGGGAATCCAGCTCGCCGGCCCACGCCCCCACCAGACGAACCCCCTCATTCATTTCAACGACGACGATCGCGTAAGGCAACCGGTCCGCCCAACCCGGATCGACGGGACGGTGATTCACGGTCCAAGAAAAGATTCGACCTTCGCCCGAACTCGGCCGAAAGCCCAACTTCTCATCGCCACAACCGGGACAACTAAAACGAGGTGGATGGTGGGCCGAACCGCAGGTCTCACAATGCTGGATGTGGAGTTGGCCTGTGGCCAGATGACGATAGAAATCGGCGTTGCGTCCATCGGGATCGGGAATCATTCGAGGGGGCGTGTTGCTCATACCGCTTCAACCCCCCCGTCCCAGAATTGCGATGCTGCCGTCGCCGAAATCCCCCCAACCCGTCACCAAGCCCGTCTCGGCTCCGTCGACCTGGGCCGCGCCGGCTTCGCCCCGAAGCTGTCGAGCGGCCTCGATCACGTGATTCATCCCCCACATATGGCCCTGGGAAAGCAATCCGCCGTGGGTGTTCATGGGCATTTCACCGCCTAACCGGGTTCGTCCACCCCGAACCCATTCCCCCGCCTCTCCGCGACCGCACAACCCCAAGGCCTCGAGTTGGAGCAGAACCGTGTAGGTAAAACAATCGTAGACTTCCAGGAAATCCATTTCATGCGGCCCGACCCCCGCCATCTCAAAGGCCCGCGGCGCCGCGAAAGAGAGTCCCACCTGGAAGGGATCAGGACGGTTCGTGATGTCATCGGCGGGGTACGGATGCCCCTCGGCTCCGCCGAGATATAAAACCGGTCGATTTTTTAGATCCCTCGCGCGTTCGACAGAGGTCATCACAACCGCCGCTGCGCAATCAGTCTCCACGCAGCAGTCAAATTTGCGGAGAGGTTCCGCGACATAGGGAGAGGCGAGATACCCGTCTAGATCGAGGGGTCGGCCTCGCATCAACGCCTTCTCGTTGAGCTGGGCGTGAGCCCGAGCCGCTAAGGCGACCTCACCGGCATCCTCATCTCGAATGCCATAGAGCTGCTTGTAACGCATCAAAATGAATGAATAAAATTGAGCGGCGGTCCTTGCGCCATAGGGCAGGTAGTAGTCCATCACGACATTTCCAACGCTCGCCGGGTCTAAGCCGTATCGGGGTGGCTTGACACCAGGACGAGGCCGAAAAGCCGAGAATCCGTTCCATCCCACCACTACCAAGACGTGCCGGGCCAAGCCCGAGTGAATCGCCATCGCGGCACTTTTTAGCGAGGCAATGGGACTCGCCCCTCCGAGATGAACCGTTACCGCAAAATGAAGATCCGGAACCCCCAAATTGGCTGCCAATTCCTCGGCAGAGGTATAGCCGGGTGGCGGAATAATCCCGTCCAAGTCCGCTGGGCTCAGCCCAGCATCGGCAAGCGCCGCCTGAGAAGCCCGAATCATCAACTGGACCGGGGTCTCATCCGATCCCCGGACGTAGTCGGTCTCTCCGACGCCCGCAATCGCGGTCTGACCCCGGAGCGGGTGGGAGAGAGAATCTCGACGGGACACGCGAAAGAGAACTCCGGGCAAAGCACACCGGCGAAACGACCGGAGGCGGGACTGACGAGTCTAGTCGACTTGCCCCCCGCGGCGTGCCCCGCCGGGGAAACGGCTTCCGGCTCAAGACCACCTCAGACGGCTCCCTGCCAAAGTATGTGGCAGCCTTCACCGAGCGCATGCCAATTCATGCGGCGCCCCGCAGCAGAGAAACACGGGGGGCGGCAGCCCTGCGGCCTTCAGGTCGACCAGAGCCATCGACAACTTGGCCCACGGTTTGCTTTCTGGGTAAGGATGCAAAAAAATCTCGGTCAATGGGCTGCTTTTCGACAGGTCAGAGCACGGAAGCTGCCCCGCTGGGCCCGCCGGACGGCGGTGCTTCTCGCGGGCGGCGCACTCCTCACCCTGGGAATCGCCCTCATCGTTTTACCGGGCCCGGCTGTCGTGGTCATCCCCGCGGCCCTAGGCGTCCTCGCCACCGAGTTCGAATGGGCAAAGCGCTGGCGTGCCCGAGCAGAGGCTGGGTGGAAGCGAATTCGCGGCCCCCTCCGCTCGACGGAGAGAGTTCAAGAGGAAGCGCGGCGGCTCCGATGAAAGCGCGCCAACAACGGATCCACCTCAGCATGAAAATCCCAATCCCAGCCGCTGGCATCGTCCACGGTCGGAAGGCACTCGGGACACCAATAGCCGCCATCGATTAAAAGACGCGGCGAAGCCTCAAACTCGTGCTCACGGCCACAGACCCAGCGGTGCGGGTGACCCCAGCCCCCATAGGCCTCACTCAAAAGGCGTCCGCCCCGAGACTGAGCGAAATCGACGAGATCGGATTGGTTCCGCTCCTCACTCATTGCGCGGCCCTCCTAGCCCGTTCTTCCCACCCTGGGATCGCAGCCCACTCCTCCCGCGACCCTAGAAAAGCCTCGATGTAGGGCTGGTTGTCCTCTTTGATCCAACGCATCGGGTCCGAGTACCAGCGCGCCAGCCGCTTCACCAAGGATTTGGAAGAAACCCGGCAGACCCCTCGCAGCCAAGCAGGAACCGCTGCGGCTACGGCGGCAAAATAGTCTTCCTTGGTGTCACGGAAATGACCGAGGTACTGATTCAAATCCTCGCTATCGGAGAAATACCCGCAGTGAAAATTCCGGGTGGCAAAGAACTTGGGTTCTAGGCAACGTTTGTAATCCCCGAGACCATGAGCCTCAAGCTGCAGACCGAGAAACTCTTCGTAGGTCGCCCGACACGATGGGCCTCCTGACATATTGTAGATCCGCCCCCAAAATTCATCAGGGGCTTCCATGCATTGAATCAGGCCATAGCCAGCATCTCTTCCGGTAATAAACTCAAGGCATTGATCCAGCGGCTGATGGAACATAATCGGATCCAGCAACGACATCAGATCTGTAATCACGATGAAGGTCTGCCTCAGACTGGCCCAACGCTTTAATCCGGATTCCACGACCAAGCGTTCTGCTTCACATTTTGTCAACGCGTAGAAGTCATGCACACTCGGCTTGAGAGGGTCGCCGACCTGGATCATCTCAATGGGAGGCAAGCGGTCCCCGTACTGAGCCACGGAACCGATATTCACAAATCCGATGCGCTCGATACCGTCGGGCTCAGCCCGGATCGCATCAAGCAGATTCTGGGTACCCCCGACATTGATCCGCCTCGCCGCCTGGGGATGTCGATCGGCTTCGGGTGAGATCAGGGCAGCCGGATGAAGAACGTAATCGACTCCGGACACTGCTCTTTTTACATCCGCCGCGTCGGTGAGATCTCCCCAGACAATTTCCAGATCCGACTGTCCGGACCACGGCGCGAACATTTTTTTGTTCTTTTTGGAGGGGCGGAGCAGGAGCCGAGTCTCGTAGCGATCCGTCCGACGCATCAATTCCAAAAAAGCTTCGTGGCCCATCGATCCCGATGCACCCGTTAACAGAACCGGGGTTTTTTTCATTCAGACGGTCCTCCCTCAATGCGATCTCAGCCGTCCGCGAGGGTCGCAGACACGGCGACAACTGCAAATCGATCAATCGGCGAACGCCCGACGCGGTTCGCCCCTGAGTCCGATTCTTGGGAATGCGGCAGCCGAGCGAGTTCGCGGTCGAGGGGAATCGGGCAATCCCTCGCTCCGCTACTCAACCAGGGGTGTTATTTTCTGCCCTATGGATTTCTCACTGGATTCGGAGCTGGAAGGGATCCGCCACGAAGCCCGTCGACTGGCCGATCAATTTGACGATGACTACTGGCGTCGCTGCGATGAAGAACATGCTTTTCCTTGGGACTACTACAACGCCTTCGCGGCAGGCGGCTGGGCGGGCATCGTCGTGCCCGAGGCCTACGGGGGAGGCGGACTGGGCATCACTCACGCCGGCGTCCTTCTGGGCACGGTCGCCCACAGCGCAGGCTGCCAAGCCGCCGCATCGGCCCTGCATATTTCAATCTTCGGCATGGGGCCCGTCATTCATCATGGCTCCGAAGAGCTCAAGCAGCGAACGCTTCCGCCCACGGCAACCGGCGAACTCCACGTTTCCTTCGGCGTAACAGAGGACGACGCTGGGACCGACACGTCTAGGATCAGGACCGCCGCACGCCGAGACGGAGGCCGCTGGATCATCAACGGCAAAAAAATCTGGAACACCAAGGCTCAACAGGCCCAGAAAATTCTTCTGCTTGCTCGCACGACCCCCCGCGAAGATTGCGCCAAACCCCTCCAAGGCATGACGCTTTTCCTAGCCGACCTCGACCCCGACTACGTCGAAATTCGAGAGATCGAAAAACTCGGACGCGCAGCGGTCAACTCCAACGAAGTCTTCATCCACGACCTCCCTGTGGATAAAGCGGATGTCGTCGGCGAAGTCGGACGGGGGTTCTATCACCTCTTAGATGGGCTTAACCCCGAACGAATCGTCATCGCCGCCGAGGCCGTCGGCATTGGCCGACAGGCCCTCGATAAGGCGGTTCACTACGCAAAAGAAAGAGAGGTCTTCGATCGCCCCATCGGGCAGAACCAAGCCATCGCTCACCCCTTGGCCGATTCGTATTCAGAGCTCGAAGCCGCAGAACTGCTATGGCAAAAGGCCGCCTGGGCCTATGACACGGGGCAGAACTCCGGGGCTCTGGCCAATATGGCCAAATACAGGGCCAGCGAAGCCGGCTTCAGAGCCTGCGATCGCGCCATCCAAACACTCGGCGGAATGGGATACGCTAAGGAGTGTAATGTCGAGCGCTACTGGAGAGAATCTCGGCTCCACCGCATTGCGCCCATTTCGAACGAGATGATCCTGAACTTCGTATCAGAACACGTGCTCGGACTCCCGAGAAGCTACTGAGACCAAGGGCCCGAGAAGGAGCTAGTCGAGCAGTCCCATGTCCTTCCAAGCCGCCATCGAGTCCACCATCATCTTGCCAGCATCAAAGGTGATCCACTTCTCGGGCACAATTTCGATCACAAGACGCCGCTCGCTATGAAGCATTTGTTCGAAGGCGTTGCGCAATTTTCCCTCGACCGGAACGTTCGCCGCAGCACACAGGGGATAGAACCATGCTTTGGTCTCTTCATCCTCATGAATAATCGCCCGCCCCTTGGCCGTAATGCCCTTCGCAGGGCCGAGATCTGTTCCGTGGCTCGAAACCACAACCGAAACTCTTGGATCTCGCTTGATGGCGGTAATCCGCTTTCGCTGGCTGGTCGCGGTGACCCAGAACCGGCCATCGCGCCAGACGTAGGTCATCAGCACTCCGACGGGCCATCCGGTCTTAGGGCCCCAAATGAACGTACATTCGATTTGCTTGCGAAGAATTTCCTCCCGCAGGTCATCATCGAGGGGATACACATCGACTTCTTCGTAGTTCTTGATCGTCACGGAAGTTCTCCAATGGCTTCATAATGAGCGATTTCGCTGCGCCCAGAGTAGCCGACTGACGGGAGCGTTTTCGGTAGAGTGTGCGGGCTGTTTGAGCCCTCCGGCCGGGGAGAATCGATGCCTTTTTCCAAATTGCTGATTGCCAATCGGGGTGAAATCGCGATCCGGATCGCCCGGGCGGCGGCGGCGCTCGGCATCGAGAGCCACGCCGTATACTCCGAAGACGACAGTTTGTCCCTCCACGTCCGCCGGGCGGATCACGCGCACCCTTTGAAGGGACGTGGCGCGCTCGCCTACCTCGACATCGAAGGCCTCATTGCCGCTGCTCAAGAAACAAAATGCGAGGCTCTACACCCCGGTTACGGATTCCTGAGCGAAAGTGCCCCGCTCGCTCGGGCCTGCCAAGATGCAGGCCTGACCTTCGTTGGCCCGTCCCCAGAGACCCTGGAAAAGCTCGGCGATAAGGCTGAGGCCCGCGCCCTCGCTCATGCGTGCGATGTACCGATCCTCAACGGAACCCCCCGCGTCGAGACACTCGATGAAGCTCAGGCTTTCTTCGAGTCCCTCGGACCAGGCAGCAGCCTCCTGATCAAAGCTGTCGCCGGTGGGGGCGGCCGTGGGATGCGCGTCGTCGAGCGGCTCGATGACCTCGAGCCGGGCCTGGAACGCTGTCGATCCGAGGCCCAAAAGGCCTTCGGGGTCGGCGACGTTTACCTTGAGCAAAGAGTCGCGCAGGCTCGACATATTGAAGTGCAGCTGATTGGCGACGGGGAGTCAGTTGCCCATGCTTGGGAGCGAGAATGCACCCTTCAGCGACGCCATCAAAAGCTGGTTGAAGTCGCACCCAGCCCGGACCTCTCGGAAGACATGCGTCATCAGCTCCTTGAAGCCTCGATTCGCATGGCGCAAACACTGGGCTATCGAGGACTCGGGACTTTTGAGTTTCTTCTCGATGCCGAAAGCCCTAAACGATTCTACTTCATCGAAGCGAACGCACGGCTGCAGGTTGAGCACACCGTGACCGAAGCGATCACCGGGATCGATCTGGTTCAGGCCCAGCTGGCCATCGCACAGGGAGCTCGGCTTGCTGATCTCGGCTTGGAACAATCCGACATCTCGCCGCCGCTCGGATATGCGATCCAATGCCGAATCAACACCGAGAAAATGGCCAAAGACGGATCGCCCCGGCCAGCCGGTGGCACCTTCAGCCACTATGAACCAGCCTCAGGTCCGGGGCTCCGAGTCGATGCCTACGGGTACGCGGGCTACACCACGCAGCCCGCATTTGACTCGCTCACCGCCAAACTGATCGCCCATTCGCCGGCCTCCGAATACGTTCGAGCGCTGGACCTCGCGAGAAGAGCCCTCCGTGAAACGCGAATCGAAGGCGTGGCGACGAACATTCCGTTTTTGATCGACTTGCTCAACGATCCCGACGTTCGCAGACACCGCATCACGACCGGGAGCCTCGAAAAATTCGCCCGAAAGCTTGCTTCGTCCGAGACACAGCCCCCGGAGCCACTTTATTTCGCGAACTCGCCGGCCAAGGTCGCGCCCTCCCCTCCCGCGGCGCGAGCAAACACCACACCCGCGCTCAGCAAGGATCCTTTGGCCATCCTTGAATACGGACAGCAGAAACCCGGGACGGATAGATCGCCAACGATTCAATCTGCAGACGCTTCCCCCAAGCCACACCCCCAGAGCACAGGCCCCGAGGATCCAGAAGACGGCGCCACGGTCCAAGCGCCGGTCCAAGGAATCGTCGTCTCGATCGACGTTGAAGTCGGCAGCCCGGTCTGGGCCGGTCAACCCATGCTGGTCGTTGAAGCCATGAAGATGGAGCATGTGGTCACGGCCCCCATCTCGGGCCAGGTGATCGATGTAGGCGTATCGGTGGGAGAGGCCATTTTCGAGCATCACCCCCTCTGTCGCATCATGGCCCAATCCGTCGAGGCCAGTGGAGATTCTAAAGCCATTGAGACGGATCTCGACCGAATCCGTCCCGATCTCGCCGAAGTCATCGAACGACACAGACTCCTCCTCGATGAAAGCCGCCCCGAGGCCGTCGCCAGACGGCGCAAAACGGGACAGCGAACGGCCCGAGAAAACATTGCCGACCTCTGCGACCCCGGCACATTCATCGAGTACGGAGGCCTGACGGTGGCGGCCCAAAGGCGCCGACGGGAACTCGATGATTTGATCCGAAACACACCCACCGATGGCATGGTGACCGGAGCGGGGAGCGTCAATGGAGCGCTCTTTCCCGATCAGGATAGCCGCTGCCTGATCCTCTCTTACGACTATACGGTCTTGGCCGGGACCCAAGGCAAGATGAATCACGCCAAGAAAGATCGGATGTTCGCCCTCGCCGAACAATGGCGGTTGCCGGTGGTGATCTTTACAGAGGGCGGCGGCGGACGACCGGGCGACACCGATGCGACGGGCGTCGCCGGTCTTGACTGCTGGGCTTTCCACTATTTCGGTCGCCTGTCCGGTCTCGTCCCTCTGGTGGGGATCAATTCGGGTCGGTGTTTTGCCGGCAACGCCGCCCTGCTTGGCTGCTGCGACGTCGTCATCGCGACCCAGAACTCGAACATCGGAATGGGCGGGCCGGCCATGATTGAAGGGGGCGGGCTGGGTTTGTTTCGCCCCGAAGAAGTCGGACCCATAGAGGACCAAGAGCCCAATGGCGTCGTCGACCTCGTGGTCGAGGATGAGGCCGAAGCCGTGGCCACCGCGCAGAAGTATCTCTCCTATTTTCAGGGCCCCCTCACGGAGTGGTCCTGCGGCGACCCACGAAAACTCCGCCACGTCATTCCCGAGAATCGACTTCGCATCTACGACGTGCGCCAAGTCATCGAGGGCTTGGCGGACGAACACTCGGTTCTTGAGTTGCGCCGCGGCTTCGGCCTGGGGATGGTGACCGCCCTGATCCGGATCGAGGGTCGCCCGCTGGGCGTGGTGGCCAACAATCCCGCTCACCTCGCCGGGGCCATCGATCGCGACGGAGCCGATAAGGCCGCCCGTTTCATGCAGCTCTGCGACGCCTTCGATCTACCGATTTGCTTCTTATGCGATACCCCAGGCATTATGGTCGGTCCGGACTCTGAACGAACGGCTCTCGTCCGCCACGCTTCAAGACTTTTCGTGGTGGGCGCCAACCTGACCGTCCCATTCTTCACCCTGATCTTGCGAAAGGGCTACGGCCTCGGCGCTCAAGCCATGGCCGGCGGGAGCTTCAAAGCTCCTTTTTTTACGGTGTCTTGGCCCACCGGAGAGTTCGGCGGCATGGGGCTCGAGGGCGCAGTCAAGCTGGGTTATCGAAAAGAGCTCGAAGCGGAAACCGATCC
>JAQWNI010000080.1 GCA_029268645.1 Myxococcota bacterium | reverse complement strand
AGAGTCTAGTCGACTCCTTTTATCGTGCAGCCTTTTCTGACCCGGTGCTTCAGTCGCTCTGTCCATCGTTTGTCATCAAAAATCGGAAACCTTCGCTTGGGGGGCAATTTCCGAAGACAATTCAGCCGCCGCAGCCTCGATTGAGGCGCCCTCTAGGTCGACGCGGCGGTTGGCTTCGCGCATTCGAGAATCGCTGATTGATCCGATGAGTGGTCGTAAGGCCTCGACCAGTCGCCGATTCTGAGAGGCCTGATCAGAGAGCAGCACAACCGCATCGTACGGGGGAAAGGCCTCAAGGGGATCGTCGAGGACGACCAGATCGTAGGCCGCGATGCGCCCGTCGCTCGAAAAGGCGCTGATCGCATCCACATGACCTTTGGCCACCGCGCTGTACATCAGAGCGGAGTCAAAGCTGCGCTGTTCCCGAAATCTCAAGCCGTAAGAGGATTCGACATCTCGCCACTCTGGCCGCGCGAAGAATTCGTAGTCCCCCCCGAGAGCCAGTTGCGGGGCCTGCTCGGCCAAGTCCGATAGGTCGCTGATCCCGAGAGACCTAGCCATCTGAGACCGCATTGCGATCGCATAGGCATTTTCGAAGCCGAGAGGGCCCAGGAGTTGAATTTGCGCCTCGTCTGCCAACCATTGCCGAGAGGCTTCGAGGACGACCTGGGAGCTTGCGGGTTCGAGGCGCTTCATGTAATTGGCCCAGATCGTACCCGAATAGTCGACGTAGACATCGAGCTCGCCGGTCGACAGGGCGTTGAAGGCGACGGTGGACCCGAGACCTTCTCGAAGGGTCACGTCGAACCCTGCTTGACGAAGTTTCGTCGCGATCAATTCGGCCAGGATATATTGCTCAGTGAAAGTTTTGGCTCCAACGGTCGCCCGAGGTCGGTTGGAATCGCCGAAGCCTGCGGCCAGAATCGGCAGGCAAGCCAATCCGATTGAAATCGTCAAAAGCCCGATGGATGTCCAGGCCAATCGAGCACTTCGGCGGACCGCGGCCCATTCCCCGAGCCGAATCAAGCCGTCCAGGGCGATGGCGAGAACGGCCGCGCCGAAGCAGCCCATCAGAACCGCCACGGTATTCTGGGTTTGGAGTC
Organism: Myxococcota bacterium; assembly: GCA_029268645.1. Classification (GTDB taxonomy): domain Bacteria; phylum Myxococcota_A; class UBA9160; order UBA9160; family UBA4427; genus TMED88. The sequence goes on along the minus strand of JAQWNI010000080.1, from coordinate 3,880 downwards.
CGCTGAAGATGAAATTTCCCAAGCTGGTGGCCCCGACGGGCGTGGACAGTGTTGCCATCCCCACTGTCCAGACCGCAGCGGTTCGAATTCCGGCGACGAGCACGGGGAGAGCCAGTGGAAGCTGAACCCGTACGAGAATCTGCTGATCCGTCATGCCGATTCCCCGAGCGGCTTCAAGGACGTTTGGATCCACCTCGTTCGCTCCAGTTACTGCATTTCGAAGGATCGGAAGCATGCTGTAGAGCACGAGGGCGACCAGGGCGGGAACAACTCCGATCCGTCCAAGTAGAGGCACCATTAAGGCTAGAAGGGCCAGTCCGGGAATCGTTTGAATAATGCTCGATAGACCGAGCAAGGGAGGTGCCAATGCGGGTCGACGGAGGGCAAGCGCGGCGAGCGGGAGGGAAAAGAGGATTCCAATCGCGAGGGCGCCGACGGTGAGTAAGACATGGTGGGCAAAGTAGTTTGGGAAGTGGGCCCACTGTGCTTGAAAGGCTTCGCCCATCAGTCGTCATCACTCCGGTCTCGCGCCGTGGCTCCGGTCCCGATGATCGACTGCAATCTTTTACTTTGTCTTCGGGGCATAGCGAGAAGAGAGGCGACTTGCGGATCCGCAGGTTGAGTCGATAACTCGTGGGCTGAGCCGACTTGGAGGATGCGGCCGGAATCCATGATGGCGAGGCGGTCGGCCAACAGTAAGGCCTCGCTGACATCGTGCGTCACCAGAATGATGGTGAGATCGAGCTGCTTTTGGATTTGTTTGATCTGTTCTTGTAGGCCATCCCGAGTGATGGGGTCCACAGCTCCGAAGGGTTCGTCCATCAGAAGAATTCGCGTTTCGGCGGCAAGGGCCCGGGCGACGCCGACCCTTTGCTGTTGGCCCCCCGAAAGTTCTGCCGGTCGCCGCGCCCGGTAAGCGTCGGGGGGTAAGCCCACATCGTTGAGCAGGGTCTCGACCCGGTCTTGGATTCGTGCATCGGACCAACCGAGCAATTTGGGAATGGCCGCAACATTCTCGGCCACGGTCCAATGCGGGAAAAGTCCAATTCCCTGAAACACGTATCCAATTTGTCTGCGTAAAACGACGGGGTCGAGAGAGGTCACATCCCGACCCTCAATGAGTACGGTCCCTGAGGTGGGCTCGACCAAGCGGTTGATCAGTTTGAGCGTGGTCGTTTTTCCACAGCCGGATGCCCCCAGCAAGACCAGCGTCTCCCCTGCCTCGATTTCCAGGGAGAGCCTCTCGATCGCTCCAACCCCGCCGGGGTAGATCTTGCTCACGTTCTGCAAGGAAATCATAAAGGCACGGTAGCCTTTCGTCGGTCTGCTCGCGTTGGCTTCTTCAATCGGAGACCCTTTCGGGTGAAAGCCGCCCGAGCTTCCATTTGATCCCCTATCGTGGGCCGATGAATTCATGGCTGTCCGACACCTTTGGCGCCTTGGTGTATCGCGACTTTCGCGTTCAGTGGATCGGAAGCATGTTGTCTTTCTTGGCTTTTTTCATGGCCATGATTGTTCAGAGCGTCGTAGCCTTTGATATATCGGGGGATAACGAAGCCGTTGGGACCGTCGTGGCGGGCCAGGGAATCGCTATGGCGGCACTGGGTCCGTTAGGGGGTGCTTTTGCGGATCGGTGGCCGAAGCGTCGTGTGATTGCGGGAGCCCAGGGGGTAACCGTCGTCGCCTTCGTTGCGCTTGCGTTGCTCGTTGCTCGTGATCAGATCAACATCGAGTGGCTCGCGGCGGGATCAGTTTTGATCGGCGCCAGCCTGGCTTTCCTCGGCCCGGCTCGGCAGGGGCTTGTTGTCGATCTTGTGCCCGCCGAGATGCGAAGCAAAGCCATGGCGGTGACCAATGTCGCCAATACGGCTGCGAGGGTGATCGGCCCTGCGCTGGCGGGAGGCCTGCTGGTCTGGCCTCGTTCTGGAGCAGTCGGTGCCTATCTATGCATGGCTTTTTTCTACGCCGTTTCTGCGGCCAGCCTCGTGCTGTTACCCAAATCAGTGGTTCGGAAGGACGCCCAAGATAAGCCCGTTTTTGCAGATGTATGGGCTGGCCTAATTTATGTGGCGCGGCACCCGAAGCTGCGACTTCTCGTGAGCCTTTTTGTTCTCGTGATCCTGGCCGGTTTTCCGCACGTGACGGTCTTGCCAGGGCTGGTCGAAAATGTGTATCGGCTGGAGGCTGCTGATGTAAGCTCGCTCTTTGTTGCTTCAGCGGTGGGTGCTTTGACAGCCAGTCTCTTTGTGGCTCGTTTTGCGAGTTCGCCCCGAGCACATTGGATCTATACCGGCCACGGTGTGCTCTTTGGCGCGGCTCTTGTCAGCCTGGCTTTTTGGCCATCCTTCGAGTATTTGATGTTGGGGATGTTTCTCGTGGGATATGGGAGTGGTGGATTTCAAAGCCTGAATTCAGCGGTTATCGCTCACCATACTGAGGTGGACTACATCGGCCGAGTGATGTCGCTTGTCCTTCTCGCCTTTGCGGGCTTCGGTTTGATGTCTCTCCCTTACGGATTTTTGGCAGACCGATGGGGAGAGCCGAACACCCTGCTGTTGATGGGGGTCGTTGTTTTGGGGCTCTGCGGCCTATTCGCTGTTCTTGTCGCACGTCGCGCGATTGATTTCGCAGAGTCCGAGGCCTAGCCCAGCTGGATTCACTTCAGCGGGGGATCGGAGGATCCGCCAGTTTGAGGAGTTGCTTGCCGAGGTTCTTTCCCTCGAAGAGGCGAAGTAGGGTTTGAGGCGTGTTCTCAAAGCCTTCTTGGACATCGGTGGCCAGAGCGAGCTGTCCTTCGGATAACCAACCGGAAAGGTCACCTAGGGCGCGGCCGGCATCTTTGAAGTGATCAATCAGAATGAAACCACGCACGGTCAGGCGTCGAATCACGATTTGCATGTAGTTTCGGGGTCCCGGGGGCAATACTTCTTCGTTGTAGCCCGAGATTCCTCCGCAAAGGACTACCCGCCCGCCTTGAGCCATGTTGAGGAGGGCTTCATCGAGGATGGGTCCACCGACGTTGTCGAAGAACAGGCTGGCGCCGTGAGGCAGTTCATCGCGTAGCCGCCGAGCCAGGTTTTCCGATTTGTAATCAATGGCCGCATCCAAACCCGCCTGCTCGGTCAACCATTGGCACTTCTCCGGCCCCCCCGCGATGCCGACAACGCGTTCTGCGCCTCGGAGCCGGGCAATCTGGGCCGCGACACTCCCGGTGGCTCCAGCTGCGCCGGAGACCAGTACCGTATCGCCTTCTCGAACCTCTCCGATGTCCGTCATTCCGAAGTAGGCCGTCAACCCTGTTCCGCCGAGTGCGCTGAGCATGACCTCCGGCGCGATGCCGTCAGGAACCCTTGCGAGGCGGCCCATGGGGCCAGGTTCTCCGTCCGCCAAGGCGTATTCTTGCCAGCCCAGCATGCCCGAAACGAGATCGCCCACGGCATAGCTCGGATGCCTCGATTCGATGACCTGGCCGACGGAGGAGGCCCGCATCACCTCTCCAATTCCCACTGGAGGGACGTAGCTCTTTACGTCATTCAGCCAGCCCCTCATCGCGGGTTCGAAAGCGAGGTAGAGGTTTCGAACAAGAACTTGATTGTCACCGAGCGCGGGAAGCGGCTCCTCCACGCACTCGAAGTCACTGGTCCGCACCATGCCCACCGGTCTGGACCGGAGGCGCCACTGTCGATTCGTATGCTCGTCGGATTGATTCATTCCCCGGATATAGTCGGAACGGAAGTCTTACGCAAATGACGGGAAGCCTGCTGGGTTTTCTGCCGCTCTCGTCGCTTTTGCGTCGACCTTGCCGGCGGAATGCCTTCTGCTCGAGAAAAGATGAGCCCTGCATTTCAGGCGTCTTCCAGGCGGGTCGCATGGTAAACTC
>JAQWNI010000079.1 GCA_029268645.1 Myxococcota bacterium | reverse complement strand
CACCCCTCTCGACCTCCCGGCCAGCCCTCTCAAAGCGCTGTCCAGAAATGAGGGCGTCCCGAATTGGGTCTTAAACGAATGGACTGAAGAGATGAGACCGTACACCGCACTTTGTGGGTCACATCACCCTGATCCAACGAGGAACTCTCCATGGGTAGATCTTCAGCAAACGCCCTAGTGATTCTCTTTTTTGCCTTAACAATTCCCGCTGCGGCTTAATGGGCGACCCCGCTCAACCTCGCATCCTTAATCGCCAATCCGAGCTCTGATGACGCCGCAACACCGGCCAATTGGACTGCGACGAAACCCAATTCTTCTTATCTTTCCTCGGTCCCGATCAATCCGGCCATTGCACCACTCGACCCCTCTTCTCCCCGCACACTCGGACCCCGTCTCGTGGCACAGGACGGACCTAACTTTGTCGGCGTTTGGAATCCCACGCAGAATGATGACCTCCAAGGAAAACTCGTATCGGACGCCGTATCGATCTCGGTCGCGAGCGGAACCGAGTTTGAAATCGGCATCTATGGCAACAGGGGCCGATTAGATACCAATGGAAATACAAATGGAGACTTCCCTAACACCAACAGCGCCCCCAAACTTCGAATTCAATTCTGGGGATTTGGCGCTGGGGCGACTCCAACGGTAAATTCTTCTGACAACTGGAGTCGATCGCACGCCGTCAAGATAACGGAAACCTTTGACTTCACAGGCGTCGACCCGGGCGAGTGGGCACTGCAGACATTCCTATTTGAAGCCACGGCAGACATCGAGTACTTCGCCGTCGCGATCGTGGGCCAGAACTTGAATCACGACCAATATGTCGCCGCAGACGTTCAAACGATTCCCGAACCCACTACTGCAGCCCTGTTTGGCATCGGACTCATTGGCCTTTGCCTCAGAAGACGAGTCGACTAGGGGAAACTTGCGGCCATTCAAAAGAACGCCGGCTCCTCGCTCGGATCAAGAGTGAGGAACACTCCATAAGTTGTAGGCCTCTCGCTCAATTTCAAAAAAGAGATCCATCGACCCCTCGTCGGCAAAGGGAAGAATCTTGCTAAGGTAAGCCCCACCCAGGCCGTTTAGACGATCAATCCAGAAGAAGCTATTGGCTAGACCTGCCCACATGAGTGTCCCCTTAGGCCGACCAGTCTCGCAAGCGGTCTCACCAATCTGAAAAGTGAGACCCCAAGACTTCGGCTCTCCTGAAAAGAACTCGGCGTCATTCGAGTATTCAGGCGCGACCGTTTTAAGAGCACTGACCCGCAAAGAACCAATTTGATTCTTTGCCATCTCTTCAACGGTTTCAGGTTTGAGGACACGGACCCCGTCGAGCTCTCCATCATTCAAGATCATGCGAATAAAGCGCCCATAGTCAGGCATCGTAGACTGCAAGCCTCCACCACCCATTTCGTACTCGGGATCACCCGCACTCGACACCTCAACGAACTGAAAGGTCCCATCTAGCTCGCGCGTGTGGACACCCGCGGCACGCTGTTGCATCTCCTGGGATAGGACAAAAGCCGTATCCGTCATGCCCAACGGACCGGTCAAGTTCTCTGCGAGATAGGCCCCCAGGCTTAAACCCGAGATCACTTCAATCATCTGACCCACCCAATCAATCCCGATTCCGTACTCCCAACGAGTGCCTGGATCGAAGGCGAGCGGGACCTTAAGGGAAGCATGGGTCACCGAAAAAAGGCTCGGCGTGCCAGTCGCACCTCGCCAGCGGACATCGTTTTCATTCCAAATCTCATACACAAAGCCCGAAGTGTGGGTCAGAAGCTGCCGCAAGGTGGGGAGCGACCTAGGCTTTCGGGTTCGAGGTGACCCATCCGGCTCAAACCCTTCGAGCACCTCGACCTCGCCGAGCCAGGGAATTACGTCGTATGCGGGTTCATCAAGGATCAATTGGCCTCTCTCGACCATCTGCATCGCTGCCGCGCCAGTCAGGGCTTTCGTCATCGAATGAATCGCCCCAACCGTGTCCACCCTCATCGGCAAGCCTGAACCTAACCTTCTCTCGCCAGCCCCCCCCTCCCACAGCACCGCGTCTCGCGAAACCACTGTCGCGCTCGCTCCAGGAGCCGCTCCGCGTTCTATGCCGCGCTGAAGAATCTCGTCAAATCTTCCCATCGCCCAAGCCTCCGCTGAAGATTCTCATCCTCAGACTGGCCCGCTCAATTTCTGGCCCGATCAGATTAGCGATCAGTCCAAAATTGTCGGATGACGTCATTGATTGCCTAGCATATGATGACCCCTAGAGTCCCGAACATCTCGCTCGGTCGAGGAGGTAACCAGTGCGATCGGAATCTCAAGTGGTGGTCACCACTGACGCCTACACTGCGTCGAAACACGCCGTAGCGGAACTTCATGAGGGTCTGCATCAATGGATGCGGCCGGTCCTAAAATGTTTCAAGAAACACGTATTGATCGCAGAGCCGGGCCCCACCTGCGTTCCCCAACCCATCGCTTCGCGACCCTCCTTGCCTTGCGGGCATAAAACTCGCCGACCTCAATGGGGACACCGTCTCCCAGCCCACCTCGAAGTGGCTCGATCCACAGGACAATTGACCTTCGCAAGTCCGTCAGAGAGACGGCACTGCAATTCCTAAAAACCAAAGAGGAGAAAATGTATGGGATTGATCGCATTTTTGATCATCGGAGCATTGGCCGGATGGCTCGCAGGAATCATGATGCGCGGCGATGGCTTTGGACTTTTGGGCAATATGGGCGTCGGAATCGTCGGAGCCTTCGTGGGCGGTTTCCTCTTCAATCTGGTGGGCCTCGATGCCATTGGGTTTATCGGATCTCTGATTTCGGCAACCGTCGGAGCCATCGTTTTACTTTGGGTGGTGGGCATGATCAAGGACGGCTAGCGGCTCGCCGCCCCAACTTTGACTCTCTTGATGGCAATGCAAAAAAGCGAACGAGCTGGGCTCGGCAGGCTTGTTCTTCTGCGGAGACTCTAGATCAGTTTCCCCTCCCCAACCGCACCGACAAGGAATAAGAACGAAGGCAATCTGGCAGTCACCTCAACTCTTTTTCTACCCTCTCCCAATTGACAGACTGAAACCCAGCCCCGACCGAAAGTCAGATTCCCATTCAAGAAGGAGCCTTTATGTCCTCCGACGAGACGAGCATACTCATTCACGGAGGCGTCGTGGTCGATGGTACCGGCGCCCCTTCCTATCCTGGCGACATTCGAATCAGAGAGGGTCTGATCACCGAGGTTGGCTCTCGTCTGTCGCCAGAACCTCGGGAAAAACTGATTGACGCATCAGGCTGCTATGTCACCCCAGGCCTGATTGAAAGCCACACTCACTTTGATGGAACCATGTGGTGGCAACCAGACCTCGACCCCCTTCCGGGCTGCGGAGTCACCACCGTCGTCATGGGAAACTGCGGATTTGCTCTGGCGCCCTTGCATGACGATGAAGCGGTCCGCGCCGAAGTGGTCAAGATTTTCTCTTTCTTTGAAGACATTCCCGAGCAGCCTTTTTTCGAGAACCTCCCATGGAACTGGCGCACGTGGTCTGAATATCAAGCCTCGATGGAATCCTCGGTGCGTGTCCCCGCGAACTACGGCGCCTTCGTTGGTCACATCGCCCTACGGCTCGCCGTGATGGGGCTGGAGGCTTGGGAACGGGCCGCCACATCCGCCGAAATCACGCGGATCGCGGCTCTCCTCGACGACGCTCTTGCCGCCGGGGCACTCGGGCTCTCGACTAACCTGATGGATCACAACGGAGAGGATAAGCCCGTTCCCTCTCTCAAAGCCGACGATGCCGAATTTTCAGCGCTCTTCGAAGTCCTCACTCATTATCCACAAGCGACCGTTCAGGTCGTAGTCGATAGCCTGATGCGCATGACCGCCTCTGTCGCTGTGGAGCGCCTCGCCTCCCTCACCGAGGGCATGCCCATTCGGCTTCAATGGGCAGGCGTACCGACCCTGCAATGGCAAAAGGATTATGGAATCCAGCAGCCTCTCGCCGATCTTCATACCCGTCTTGTTGAACAAGGCCGCGACTTCTGGACTGGCTATGCCCACGTCCCGATTACGGTCACAGCCAGCTTCAACCAATCTCTTCTCTTTGCCCAATCCAACGAATATGTTTGGCACGAAGTCGTGACGGCCGAAGACCCTGAATCCAAGCTGGCACTGCTGCGCGACCCGGAGTGGCGGGCGCGGGCCAGACACTCATGGGACCATGAATCGCTCGAAACCGCGTTCTTTCGACATCCCGAACCCATGCTGCTCGACAACTCGGCCAACGGGGTCGGGCCCGAGGGGATCACCCTCGGTGAATACGCGACCCAACTCGGCCTACACGCCTCAGATGCTCTGGCCGAATGGGTGATCGCTAACGGCGTTGACTCGACTGTCACGATGCCGCCATGGCCGCAAGATGACGACATGGTGGTCCAGCTCACACGCGATCCATTTGCAGTTGGCAACATCAATGATTCAGGGGCCCACGGCCAGCTGTTCTGCGGATCTGGCGACAACTTGATGCTGTACACCTACTACGTTCGAGATGCTGGGATTTTGAGCATGGAAGAAGCCGTGCATTCCCAAACAGGGAAATTGGCGAGTCACTTCGGCTTCACGGACCGAGGCGAGCTTAAAGTCGGAATGCGCGCCGACCTGACCGTTTTTCGTCTAGATGAGATCGAGAGAAGGACCAAGTATAAGAAATACGACGTGCCCGACGGGCGAGGTGGGCAGACTTGGCGCTGGACCCGCGAGCCGGCTCCTGTCCGGCTCACTCTCGTAAATGGCGAAGCGACCTTCGAGAATGGAGAATCGACGGGAGCCAGGCCAGGTCAGATGGTTCGCCCCATAGCCCCATAGTTCCCCTCGCTTCATTCGTCAGCCGAAAGGGCTGGCGCCAGGACGCCGGACGATCAAAAGACAAACCAAGAAGGAAAAGTCCCATGCTGACTCGACGACTTGTATTCACCAGCCTGCTGCTTGTTCTCAATCTCACCCTATCCGACGGGGCCAGCTCCGCCCGTCCCCTCCCCCACCCGTCTTCGACCGTCTTCGTTCAAACGAACAAGGCTCTGGGGAATACCATTCAGGTTTTTTCTCGAGCCGCAGATGGCACGCTGGATTGGGCCGGGGAATACGAGACCGGCGGTCTCGGAGGTTCCACCGCCGAGACGCCTGGCGACACGCTGGCCTCACAAGGCTCTCTCACCTACCAAGACGGGTTTCTATTTGCAGTCAATGCTGGCAGCAATACGCTGACCCTCTTTCAGGTAAACGGCACCGAACTTGAGCGTCTACAAATCGTTCCGACGGGTGGGCTTTTTCCCGTAAGTGTCGCGGTCCGCGAAGGCCTAGTCTACGTCCTGAACGCCGGAGGCGACGGAACCGTGCAAGGCTATCGCCTTCAACACGGACACCTGACTCCAATCAACAAGGCAGGCCTAGCTCCCTGCCCTGAGGTAGCGGGCCGCTCCCTCGATCTGAGCAACACCAACCCTCCCCTCTACTCGAGTGCACCGGGGCAGGTTGGAATCAGCCCCAATGGACGCTTCGTCATTGTCACGACTAAAAGCAACGATGCTCTGTACACCTATCGAATTCGTCAGGGCGGACGACTGGCACCCGAACCCGTGATAAGCCCCAGCGCAGTATCATCACCAGTCGGGTTCACTTTCGGTCGCCGTGGCAGTGTCTTGGTCTCAGAAGGTGGCGGCGGTGCGGTGACCCGCTACAGGCTCCATCCAGACGGCTCGCTCACACCCACAAGCCCTTCGGTGCCCAACGGTCAAATCGCCACCTGCTGGATCCAGAAGGTGGGTCGATACTTTTTCGTTTCCAATGCAGGGAGCTCGACCATCAGCACCTATCGCGAAGGCCCACGAGGACAACTACTTCTCGTTTACGCGATCGCGGCGGACACAGACGGAGGAGGTACAATCGACCTTGCCGCCAGCGGAGGTTACCTCTACGTCCAGAATGCCTTGGCCGGGACTGTAGATGGCTACGCAGTTGAAAAGGATGGCTCGCTCACCCTCGTCACCACCATCACCGGGCTGCCGGCCTTCCCCGACAGCGGAGGCATGGAAGGAATCGCCGCCTCCTACTGAAGCCCAAGTCGTCGTGACGCACAAAAGTTAGACAGCGACTCAAACTGGCGACTGAAAAGTGGATCGCTTGGATCCGCATGAGCTTCCCCGGTCGTCCAAGGTCAGTCGTTTTTTGGATCCAATCTTGGGGCCAAAGCAGCCAGCTGCACATTTTGGCGACTCACCTGCCATTGTCGGTTTGGCGACGGTTCGATTCGTTACGAAATAAGCCGGCTGGCGTTCACGCTCAAACAAAGTCTGAACCTGAGGGCTCGCAATATTGGCCGGTATGGTCATCGCGGCGTGCCCGCAGTTCATATGCAATTTCCAGGGGGGTCACTCGCTGCGATCCGCATACCCCGTTTCATTTTTGAGCAGTATTCAGGTATGCCACCAGAGGGCTTGGATTCCTTTGCCACATAGAGTGGTTCATAACTGAAGTATCTCAACCGCTGCACAGCGAGGAAGCCCAACCCAGCAAGGATGGAAATGGCCTGCTCAAGCGGCATCCTGCGCTACCGGAACACCAGCAAGATGCAGCCGGCAAAGAGTGACCGACCAAGTCCAAAATTGATGCGGTCAAATAGGGAAAACTGAGCAACCTGTCCGAACGTTGAAAAGACGACAGATGCAATCTCCGAAAGAGACCCACGGACGAAGTCGGTCGAACTTTCTGCATCACTCCCGTAGCCGGAAAACCCAGCGGCATCGAGGTGGTGGGTGGCCAGTGGGGATCCTGGGATCCGGCGAGCACTGACTAAAATAGCAACGGTCAAGAAAGCAGCCGTGGGCTCGGCCATCGGCCCAATGCTCACTAGCAACCAGCCCGGACTGGCTTGAAGCAGAACGATTGTGATCACTGCGGCCCATACGGGCATAAAAGACACGAGGCCCCAATACGAAAGTCCGGCAAGCAGAACAACCCAGACGTCGTGCATCGTGTGAAGCATGGAGAGGTCGTTACCGAAACCAAGGGGTATCGCCCGCAGGAGAGGAATGACCGGGGCCCGTACGGCAAAGGCCGGGATCGGAGCCGCTTGCTCTAGGTAGTAGTAGTACTAAATAGGGTCAACGAAGTCCGAGCCGTGGACGAACGCGTTCGCAATGGAAATATGCTCGATGGTGTCGGGCACTTCCAAGTCGACAAGGAGTCCGACCGGCAGAATGAGCGCGGCAACCGAACCAAAGACGAGCGCAAGGCCGATCCATTTTTCACGATTTGGGGCGAGCTCATCCATATCGAAACTCTAGCGTGTCGGAGACTCCCCCCCAGGTCCACGCACACGAGCTGCGCGCTAACCGAGCGCCCAACGGAACTTGCCCCTGAGAGACCGACGGATTGAGACTTGCCGACTCGGGGGTCACAGCGCGGAGGTCGCTCTAGATTTGACCGAGAATCTTATCGACCGACTTCCGAATCGGCTTATCTTCATTGCCGGAGATGGGAACTGGCTTGACCATCCAACCGTGCCAAATGAGCTTTCCGTCTTTCGGTGACAGAAGGTCAATCAACACAGTCCCATCCTGATACGTCACTGGAACCATGCTTGGACCCGGAGTTCCCCAGCTATTGAAGTAGGGGCCGTAATTAAAGTCGTAATCGAGTGAGTTGGCGCCAAAAACATTGAGCGACCAATAGGAACTGCTTTTGACCCCCACACCAATCGCAACCAAAAACTCGGCCTGATCAACGGGCACTAGCTCTCGGCCTTGATTGGCAAAAACATATCGAACATCACGCTGAATCTGCGCCAAAAGAAACGGATCACCCACGTTCGTTCCGGGCTTGCTGTGAAGTAGCTTTTCCGGGTTTTGGGCAAACGCGTAGCGCCGCATGTTCACCACCTCCACCGTGGGGTCTTGTACGTAATCGGCTCCGTCCGAGAGATCACCGGGTGCATGTCTCGGCAGCTGGACGACGGTCCGATCGACCGTGGCAATCGTTCCCGGCCCTCTGCCTAGTTGGGGCGGCGGAATTGGGTTTGAAATCCCACCTTGCCCCGGCGCCGTTCTTGTTTCGGCGTCAACACCAACTTCAAGACCCTGTTCATGGACCGCCACCTTAACCGGCTTAAAACTGGCCGAAACCTGGTAGTCGACGGCGCCCCCAAGTCCCTGCACTAGGACGTAATGAAGACCAGGCTGCACGGCGCTTTCCAGATTAAAAGGAGGCGGCCCCTCAGAGCGACTTCGCATGGCCAGCGTTTGCTGCCCCACCCCCTCGAGCACCACCCGACCAATACGGGGCCCCACCCAGCCATCGGATCCAGTCTGTCCCCCGGGCCCTTCCACGCGAACTGTCAAATCCCCACTGGAAGGCGCCACAATGCGATATCGCACCCGGCAGTGTCCAGCCGGACAGTCCAACTCACCCGACACGGTCTTGCCGATCGCCAGATCGGCCACATGCACCTCGGACTCGGCCAGAGGCGCAGGCGGCGGCCCCTTGGGCACGTAGCCCCCAAAAGTGCAACCCACCCCGAGCAGCATCAGAGCAAAAGTGCTCGCCGAAATCGATTGTCGCACCCAGCCCTGCAGTTCCAGTCCCAACCTCAGCCTCATCGGCGAACCCTTTGCTCTGAACTCACACTTTTCGCAACACACGACCCAAGATAGCCCGTATTCTGATCAGGCTTTCATCGAAAATCTCGAAAGCCGACCTCGGGGTATTTAAAGGGGTTCGCTCTGCCGAGTCTGTCTTTACGACCGATTTTCCCGAATCTCAAAATACCGTTGAGGAGCCCTCACAATGCCGACGACCTCAAACGGCCGATTCAGCACGAATCCGTCCTCAGCCCGGCATTGCGGGCTCACTTTCCTCGGACGAATCCATTCGCCTCAAGGTACACGGGGATCGACCCATCCCACCTTGTCTGCCTATCATACTCCGGGATTGTGGATGAGCGGCCAAAGCGCGCCCAATCATTGAGTCCAGAGAAGCTTATAAGGCCAAGGTGATCATGTTCAAAAATCTTGCTGGTATTTCGTTGCTGGTGTTGGCTGTGGGTATGATTTCCTGTTCGAGGGAGATCGATCGCGGCGTAGGTACTCTTCAGTCCGTAGAGGTGTACGACTACAAACCTCATTTTGCGTGCAAAGACCTCGGTCGGGAAAATGCTGTCAATTGGATTGAGGGGGTTCTCGGCTCTTCAGAACGCGGCGGCTCCCCAGATTTCTTTGCCATTTCCCAACTCGAAAATCAGCGCATCGAGCTTCCTCGCAACTTCGATTCTCTCGGCGCTTTCTGCGATCATGCCGGCTCCGAACGCTATGCGGATGTGATTGGCATCGTATACGACTCCGACACTTGGACCTTGAATGCTTCATTCCCCATCACAGAATCGGGAAACGCCTGCCCCATCCCCGACGACAGTCCCCAACCGGCCACATGTACATGGGGAGAATCAACACCGTGCTGTGCCTGTGCAGGGAATCCAGAGGCCACTCCTCCCAGTCCCAACGGCAAACCGATCGGAGATCGAGCGTTTACCATCGGCCGCTTTCAAGATCGAATGGCCAACGAACTCTGCGTAGTCGCCGCGAACCTGCCGCACCCCGTGGATGCCGACGGTCAAAGAGGCTGTGACCTTAATGAGCCCATCAACCGCCTGCCGAATAACGAAAATAACGGCCTATTCGGCACCGAGAACTTTGTCAATCAGCTCTCCGCTCTGTGCAGCGACGTCCAGAATGTCATTTTTCTTGGAGATACCAATGCCAGCAATCCAAATTGGAGTCTGAGCCAAATGTTCCCGACGGGAGTCATGTCGCAGATGGCTGAGAGCAACAGTGAGCATTTCACATGTTGCCTAGATTTTAACGCTGACGCGCCAACGGAACCGCCGCAGGTCAACCAATATCCGACCGATCGAATCGGAGTTCGCGGAGCGCGCTCCATCGTCACCACCGGGGGAAGCGAATTCCCGGGCATCGCAATGACCTCCCCTACGGTTTACGACCCGGACACCTGCCCCGCACCAATCGGACCGGAGAGCTACGGGTTCCCTTGCTGCGGGTCCAACGAGGAGCATGCTCCTCTCCGAGCCTCAATCCTCTTCGACCACTAGACTTGATCAGTCAAAAGAGCGACCTCAGCCCCAGACCCACTCACGCGAACCCAGATCATCGATGGGTAAACCGCGAGAAGCCCCTGCTCCAAAGACGAATCCCAAGACACAGAACGAGGAATGCGTGTCTCTCCTGAACGAAGAGCACCCCGGGAAGCCCACGGGATCAGTCCTCGTTCTCCGAAGCGACGAGTTCGGCATAGGGGGTCTCTGACCAATCTTCTCGACGATGAAAGCCGTCAAACTGTGTCGTTGGTGCGTGCCGACCTACGTCATAAATCACGCTTTTCTGAAAAGAAGACCCACCGTCAATCGCAATTGTCTGGCCCGTCACAAAGGCGGAGCCCGGCGACAGCAGAAAACACACAACAGCGGATACCTCACTCTCGGTGCCGAGCCGCGCCGCCGGAATACGGCCCGCTCCACGCACCGATGATTCTTGCACGGCAAGCGGATACGTCAGCATCCCCGCAGAAAGGATGGTGCCCGGCGCAACGCAATTGAGTCGGACATCGTGGCGAGCCCACTCAAGCGCAAGGGTGATCGTTAGATTCTGGATCCCTGCCCTCGCCGCGGAGCTATGAGCCATCCCGACATAGCCGCTTCGAATATCGGCCAGCATACTGACCACCGAGCCCCCGTGTTCAACCATGGACTGGTCGAAGACCTCCCGTGTTACCCGAAAAGTGCCGTGGAGGTTGAGGTCAACGACCTTCTCCCACGCACTGTGGCTGAGTTTCGCGGCGGGCGCCGAAAACTGCCCACCCGCATTATTGAAAAGCCCACGAATCGGACCACATCGCTCGACGATACGAGACACACTCGCGCTCACTGATTCGCCGTTACGAATATCCATCGGCTCGAAGTCGCACTGACCGCCGTCGGAAGCAATCTCGGCAGCGGTCTCAGCCAGGACATCTTCGCGACGCCCCGCGATGACAACATGCGCCCCGAGGCTTGCCAACTCGTGAGCCGTACAGCGCCCGATACCAGTGCCGCCACCGGTCACGAGGATCGTTTGTCTGGCGAACACGCCGGGCCGTAGAACGCTCTGATAACCAGTCATATCGAAGCTCGACTCGACCCCAATCGGCAAAACTGCGCGAGGCGCTCCTCAAATCCGCTTCGCTTAGATTCCCGAAGACTAGGCTTGATCAACTCGACCGTGGTCGTCGCAATGACCGTCATGAGCATGATGCAGGTGGCCCTCAACGAGGTAGTCGATGTGGTCCCCATGAGGGACCGCTTCATGGCCGCAGCCCGCACCGTGTCGGTGACTGGCATCATGAGCTCCGCATTGATGACTCGGTGTGCAGGCCGACGGATTCGCGGCGTCGATCGAGAGGCTGTGTTCATCGACGTGATCAGAATGGGGATGATGGAGATGACCGTCGTGCAGATAATCCACATGGCCTTCATGCTTGAGTGCAAGATGGCCACAGCCTTCTCCATGAACATGCGAGTGGGCACTGTGTTGGGAACAGGACATATTAAATCCTTCCGAGTGATCGACGAAGTTGCAGGCTAGCACAGCGCCCGCCCCCCGCGGGAGCGTACGCGCAGACTCATCCTTACATCCATAAATCCATAAATTCATCGGACGCCCCATCGGTTCCGAGACAATTCAACCTTTGCCCTGTGTCCAATGGCATCCAGCGAAGCGAGTCGTCTCCTCGGGCTCCAGCAGTCGTCGTGAGTTCTCGAATCGGTACCGAAGACCGCTCTGCTGCACTATATTTACGCCGCTTAGGACAACAAACTGGGCCTTACATGATGCGGATGAAGACCAAAACCAGTCACGTTCGAATGCTTCTCCTCCTCTTGGGGATGGCCTCCGCTTTCGCTCCTGCGATCTCCCTGGCGCACTGCCTCGATCACTTGGACGAGCAATACGCGGCGGTCACCGGGGCCGAACGGGGCGAAGGAATACCCGCTGAGCAGGCCGACCCGAGTTCCCCCTGTGACCTATGCGATGTGCTGGCCAACGGGCGCAGCACGGTGGCCGGGAGCTTTGTCCAGGCGGTCGCACCGATTGGCGCGCTGGAGGCAATTCGTCCGCTGACCTCTTGGTGGCTGCCTCGCACCGCACAGTTCGAGCCCGACTCTCAGCGCGCCCCTCCCCTCAGCTAAGCGCCGAAACCGGTCCATTGCGACCGAACGTTCGTCCCGACCAGCCCTCCGGCTGCACAGTATTTCTGCCCGGGACGCATCTACGCTTTAGTTTTTTGGGGAGCAATTCGTGTTACAACAAAAATCGACTCTGTGGGACCCCTCTTCCGAGAAGCCCACCTGGCACCACGATTATCGACAATTTAAAAAGCAAATTGGGCCTGACATTCCCGTCATCCGTGCGACCGCGCGCCGAATTTTAGGTGACGATGAAGCCGCGGCAGACGCCGTCCAAGATGCATTGATTGCACTCTGGCAGCACGGCCCCGTTCCCGACCATCAACGTCGCTGGCTGATTCGAACGGTGGTACACAGAAGCTTGCACGCCCGGCGATCACGAATGCGCCGTCATCGGTGGGAAGACCTCGGGGGGGATTTTGTTAAGCCGTGTTCGTTCTGTGACCCGGCACGACAAATTGAGATCCGCGAATTATTGGACGTCTTGGAACAGGCCCTCGAGAGCTTGCCGCCTGATCAACGTCGAGTGGTCGAGTTGCGAGATATCGAAGGCCTCGATTACCGCGAAATCGCCGACCAGCTCGGGATTCCCGTCGGGACCGTTCGATCCAGACTGAACCGAGCGCGCAACCGAATGCGCGAGTCGAACGACTGGCTCGCCCTCCAATCATTGTGAGCCGCTCAGCGATCCGGCGGTCATCATGAACTCCCTTGCCGCTATCCTGGGCGCTCTTCTCCTAGCCGGATCTTTCGTCGCCGGCCTCTGGCTCATGCGACGAGAGGCCCTTCGCACGCGCGCGCGCCGACGCCTTGGTTCGGGGGAAGACGACGCGGTATCAG
>JAQWNI010000078.1 GCA_029268645.1 Myxococcota bacterium | reverse complement strand
GGCAGATCTAGGTTGGGCTTAGGCAGGTCGTCAAGCCAGCCTTTTACGAGGCTTCCAAAAGAGTCGGGCTGATCGAGCAAGACGTGGTGACCGGCGCCGTTGACGGTTTCGAGATGAGCGTCGGGAATCTCGGCGCGAAGCTGGGCGGCACCTTCGGCCGAAAGGATCGAACTTTCCTCCCCCCGTACGATCAAAGTGGGGCATCGGACGGCACTGCAGTCCGGGGGAGGCCGACTGGGAACCCCGAACCAGCGGGGATCGAATTTGAAGCCAAACCGTCCCTCGGGTTCTGCCCGAACCGACTTAATCGCGATCGATCTTCTGAGGGCCTCCTCGCAATGCTCCGCGGCGGGAACGAAACGAAATCGCTCGACGGCTTCTTCGGCGGACCCATAGTTTCTTCGCAGGGCGAGGGCGAGGCGAGCGGCTCGCCGCGAACGTTTTGGGCCGCCTCGGGCCGGATCGACAAGGACGAGCCCCGCCACTCTTTCAGACCGAGAGGCATGGTCGAGAGCGACATGGGCCCCCATCGAGTGTCCGATGAGTGTCACGGTTGATTGAGCCAAGTGCTCACACAGGGCTTCAAGGTCGAGGCTGAACGCACCGGTTTGCAGGGCTTCCGGTGAATCGCTGTCGCCATGTCCCCGAAAGTCCAGCGCGATCAGGTGGTTAACGTCTGCCCAGCGCGGGGCAAGGTGGTCCCACCAATGGGCATTGGCTCCCCCTCCATGCAGGAGAATAACCGGGTGGGCGTGCCGAGGACCCCACCTCAGCACGTGGAGCTTGATGCCTTCAAGGAGCGGTGAACTGAATTTTTCCGAGGCCGTTTCCATGCGGGGGAAGGCTAGCTTGGGTGTTCGAGTTGGGGACTGAACCTCGCGTTTTAAAAATTGATGGACACGGCCCTTCCTTTTAGCCGCGTAGCCCGAGCGATAATGCTCGAAACGTCGCGGCGTCCGGTGGGCCAGAGGCTAAAAGCTGCGATTCATGGGTCTCAGAGACCTGATTGTCGGCTTTGCCCCAAAAGTTGTTCCGCAAAAGTGCCGAAATCGATGCCCTCGGAGGTTCTCAGTGCGTTTTTCGATTGACTCCGGTTGCGAAAACCTTATGATCGCGCCCAATCAACGTGTTTTAAGCACGTTTTGGGGTACTGGCCCTTCGAAGGCCCCGACGAGCGGGGTGGGAGGTGGGCCGGCAATTGAGAGGGAGAGATCCATGGCCGCCAAAAAGAAGAAGGCACGTCGCGCGAAGAAGCCGGTTGAATTGATCATTTCGAAGGCTCGGGTCAAGAACGCCGTCAAGAAGTGCAACGTGGGCTCTGAGTTCTACGGAGCCCTCGACGCTGCGGTTCGAGAGCTCATCAAGGGTGCCGAGGCCCGCGCGGTGGGCAACAAGCGCAAGACGTTGAAGGCCGTCGATCTCTAGTCAGAATAGGTCAGGGCGCGCTCCCCAATCGGGGTTTGCGCCGGCTTTCTGATGATCGTTGGCAGGCCCGCCGGGAGGAACTTCCTCCTTGGCGGGCCTTCTTCATTTGACAGCTGCTGTGACAGCACTGCCGATTAGAGCCAGGGGTGGCCCGATTACAGCTTCCCGGGGCTCGCTCGGACGCAGAGGTCGAGCCATGAACGCCGTCCTTCCTCATGGTAAATGATTCGCCGGCTGACACGGAAATCTGAGGCCTGGGCGCGTGCTGGCCAGAGGCGGGATGAAGGGTTTCGGTCAAAGCTTGGAAAGTTCGAGCCGGCCAGCACCAAACGAATTCGATGACCTTTTATAAAGGTTCGAACAGCTTGTCCGAGATTGATTTGAATGCGAGTTGGCTGACCAGGCTGGAGAAAGGCCGGCTCAGTGTTTTCGGGGTCGAGGCCTCGCCAGCGGGCCCGTTGGATCCCCTCGCAGACATTTTCCGAACGTCCACTTGGCGTCACGTCAATGAGCTTGGCGGCGATGTCGAGGTCTTCGACATCAGCGGCGATTTCGAGAGAAAGCCGGACCGGGCCGGTGAGAGTGACGTCGCTCTCAAGGGGTGGCGAGTCGTAGGTGAGCACGTCTCTCCGGTTTTCTAGGCCGCGTTGGTCCTTCACGCCGCCCTTGAATCCAAATAGAGCACCGCCGATGGTCGGGGTGGGTGCATCAGGATCATGTTCAAACTCAAGGGAGGGGGCCTGGGCGTCGGGTTCTTCCCAGGAAAGCCGCCCCGTCTTCGCATCGGCATCGAGGAAATATCGGCGGTGGTCTGCTTCTTCGGGCGGCCAGTTTTCGGCTTCTTGCCAAGCTTCCGTTCCGGGCAGAAAGTATCGGACCGACGCTGCGGTCAGCTTCGATCCTGAATCGGGGAGATGGGCATTGAAGTGGGCGAGTGCTTCTCGTAGGGCGAACCCGCCCAGCCCCTGCCGCCACCAGCCGATTTTCGCAGGAACACCATGGGCCCATGGACCGAGAATCAACCGCGGCCGAGGGGCCGCCTCGTCTTCACTGGCCGAAACGAGCTGATCATATTGCGCCATCTGGCTGGGCAAGAAGAAATCGTAAAGGCCTGCCATAGACAGCACCGGAGGAATTTTCTCGGGGAGATCGGCCTCGATGGCATCCCAGTAGGAGTCGTGACGCGGATGATCGAGCCAGTCTCGGATCCAATCGGTCGACCGCAGAGCGACCCGGTCGGCATCCCGAACGGGTCTGTGAACCAAGCCACGGGCGATATCGATCCGGCGTGAAGAGATGGGCTCTCGCTCTCCGACCTCGAGGCCCCACTCAAGCGCGTTTTGTAGGGCGATCGCACCGCCTCGATAGAAGACAGAGTAAAGGTCTCCGGAGCCGATCCAAGAGACAATCGCACCCACATGGTCCGGAGCTTCAGCCAGAACAAACCAAGAAGTGTAGGAAAGATAGCTAGCCCCGAACAGACCAATGGGTCGTCCGTCCCACCACGGTTGCTCAAGGATCCAATTCAGCGTATCCCGACCGTCGCTGCGCTCCGCCCGAAACGGAACGAAGCGGCCTTCGGAGGCGTAGCGGCCGCGCACGTCCTGAAGGATCACGTGATAGCCCTGCTCGGCCAGAAGGCGGCCGGCGATGCCGATCAGGCTTCTTGAACCTCGTACGCCGTAGGGTGTCCTAACCAGGAGGGTTCCGGCCGGCGAACTCTTGCCCACGGGCCAGAAATGCCAGGTCGCTAAACGCACACCATCCCGCATGGGGACGAAGGCGAGCTCCATCTGGGCCTGATGTCGGACAGGCGGAAGCCCCAATCCCGAGCGGAGCAGACCGAAAATCAAGAGCTGACCTCAGAAGGAGACGGCTCGGAAGCCGTCGCCGCCTCTGATTCGCGAGGACGCGGCCGCACGTTGTCGGGTGAGAGATGAACGCCCACTCGGAAAAGGTGCTGCAAGTTGATTCGTCGAAGCGCTTCGTTTAAGTCCAGAGCATTTTCTTGCGCGAGATGCTCAAGGCCCAGGCTGCTGATTTGAGCGGCTTTCTCAATGGCTTTCGGAAGTGTTTCCGCATCGGCGAGATCACTTCTGTCGGCGACGGCTACCTGGTTGGCCAGGTTGATGAAGGCGTAAAAGAAGCGTGCTCTTTCCTCGGCTGTGAGCTCGGCCGCGGCCCGGAAGAGGGAATAGCGATGGTCCGCTGCGGCAGGCAGGTCCGTGATCCAAACAGGCAGAGGCCACTCGCTGCTTTCGATGGGCTGAGCTTCCGCAGGGAGGTCGCCGAGGCGATCGGATCGCAGGTAACCATAGATCTGCATCGAGCGGTCCCAGGATGGAAAACCGAGATCTTCAAGGCGGCCGGTCCGCCATCGCAACGCCCACTCTTCGAGTTCGGTTTGCTGCTCCTCTTCGACCGATTGGAGAATCCGGAAATAGAGCCAGTAGTCGGTTTCGAACAGGACTCGCAGCAGACGAGTCAGGACGGCTAGGTCCTCGTTCGGGTCACGAGCGACATAGTAGAACTGGCCGTCAAGGGTTTGGCCTCCTTCTGGCGGCTGCCAATCTTCGTCACCGGAGGGCTTGAGGTCGACGGCCACGTGAGCCCGCAGATAGAGGGCCAGCATTTCCGTATCCATGGAGCGTGCCGCCCGAGCCAGGGTCGAGTCTCCGGCTTCCGCCAGAGTCGCCAGCCAACGGTCGAGGTCTGCGCGATCGGGGGTCAAGCCCTGCCACGCGTCTAGGTCTAAGCAGGCGATGATTTGATCCTCGGTCGCGTGGGCGAGTAGCCAGCTGGAGTCATCGATGCCGAGTTCTTTGCAGGTAAAGCAGAGTTCGGCTTCGGGGAGGCGCGGGACGATGGCCTCGGGCTCAGGGCAGAGTTCGAGGACTCGGTTTCTCCAGGCCATGGGGGCTTCGCAAACCGCCGCAACCTGTTCATCTAGGCTCAGACCAGCCAGTTGAGAACGGGCGGCAGCCCGGTTTTCTCGGGCCAGCTTGAGGATGGGTCGAACCCGATGGGCGGCGCTGAGTCGGTCCGTCATGCCGCCAGACTAACACCCACGGACGGGGTTGCCGCTTCGGCCTGCCAGCGGCGCCTCTGGTTTGAGCGTGGTCGCGCTATCGTGCTGCGATGTCCGATCTGGAGATTATTCGCGACCGACTTCAGGGATTCGAGTCGGTGAGCGTCGAACCCGCCGAGCACCAGCTTGCGGCCGTGGCCGTCGTTCTGCGGGAGGGTGCCTCGGGTAGTGAAATCCTGTTCATTGAGCGATCGACGCGGGAGGATGACCCTTGGTCCGGTCATATGGCTTTTCCGGGGGGCCGGGTCGAGGCAGCCGATGCCGATACCCGAGCCGCTGCCGAACGCGAAACCCTGGAGGAGGTGGGGGTCTCCTTGTCGGAGGCCGAATATTTAGGCCATTTGGCCGACCTTCAGGGCAGCCCGCGTTTTCGGCAAAACCGGCTGATTGTCAGCGCCCACGTCTATTCTGTGAAAGACCCCTCCCCTTTTGTCCTCGACGAGAGAGAGGTCGCGACCGCCCTGTGGTTTCCTGTTCAGGGCCTCAGTGATCCCCAGCGACACGTCCCCTACCGGACCCCTGCGATGAGTGAGGTCGATTTTCCGGGCCTGCTTGTCGGCGAACCCGAGCGGCACGTTGTCTGGGGTCTCACGTATCGATTCGTCGACATCTTTATGGGGGCGATCGAAAGGCCCCTCCCCGACCGCTGGGACCCATCTCATGAGGCGCGTTGGCGGCAGGACCAGGGCGAGTGATGCGGCGCCTTGCAGGAGGACGGAGGCCTTTCGGGCAGCTCACCCGGGTTCTCTCCCTGGCAGAACGGGTGCTCAAACGGGCACTGCCTACGGAAATCGACCCGGCTGAATTTGCGCGGCACAGCGCCTTCCGCTGGGAGTCAAGATGGGGGAAAGGTGAGCTGCTTCCGATCGAGCATCCAGCCCTGTTCGACCTCGATCATTTGATTGGGCTCGACCGGGGCCTAGAGCGCCTCGATCTGAACGTCCGGCAGCTACTCGCTGGCCTTCCTTTTAACGATGTTCTCCTCTACGGAGAACGAGGCACAGGGAAGTCTTCAGCCGTTCGGGGCTTGCTGGGGCGCTACGGCGATCAAGGGCTTCGCGTGATCGAGGTGGACCGCCACGAGGTGGCCGATCTGCCCCGCATTCTTGATTGGGTTCGCGTCTCGCCCGGGCAGGCCTATCTCATCTTTTGTGACGATCTGACCTTTTCCGCTGGTGATCCCGGTTTCGCGGAACTCAAAGCTGCGCTCCAGGGTGGGCTGACCGCCCGCCCGCCGCGAACGGCCATTATTGCGACCAGCAACCGGCGTCATCTGGTCCCCGAGTCGATGCGGGACAATCAAGGCGCCCGTGTCGATGAATCCGGCGAACTCCACCTTGGAGAGGCGTTGGAAGAAAAACTCGCCCTCGCGGATCGATTCGGATTGGTGATCGGATTCTACGCCTTCGACCAAGCGACGTACCTGAAGGCCATCAACGCTTGCCTGCACCGAGCGGGCTACCCCGCGATGGACGAAAGCCTGAGGCGCGAGGCGTTGCGCTTTGCCTTGGAGCGGGGCAGTCGATCCGGGCGGACCGCGCGGCAATTTTGCGACTCCGCGATGGGCCGAATCGGGCTGGCCAAGCTCTCCTAACCAAGCAAGATCGCCGGCCCGGTTCAGATGATGTCGAGTTCGCTTCCGACCTTCGACATCGCGCTGAGCGCTGCGTCGAGGTGTTCGCGTTTGTGGGTGGCCATGTAGGAGGTTCGGATCATCGAATGACCCGGCGGCACCGCCGGGCTGACCACAGGATTCGCGAAGACCCCTTCCTCCCCAAGACGCTTGGCCATGGTGAAAGCGGTAAGGTCGTCACCAATGACCAGAGGAATGACCGGTGACTCGGACGTCCCCGTGTCAAAACCCAGGCCTTGGAGCTCTCGCTTCATATAATCTGTGGTTTCCCAGAGCTGCTTTCGTCGCTCGGGTTCCGCTTCGATGATCTCGATCGCTTTTAAAGCCGCCGCCGCGGCAGAGGGAGGCATTGCGGCAGAAAAGATGCCTGAGCGCGCATGATGCTTCACGTAGTCGATGACTTCGATCGGCGCGGCAATGTAGCCGCCGACCGTGGCCAGGGACTTGGAAAAGGTGCCCATCACGAGATCAACTTCGTGTTCAAGACCGAAGTGTTCGGCGACGCCGCGCCCATGGCTTCCGAAGACGCCCACGCTGTGGGCATCGTCGACGAATAGGCGGCTGTCCGACTGATTTTTCAGCTTTACGATTTCGGGCAGGTTGGCGACATCGCCCTCCATCGAAAACACGCCATCAACGACGATCAGCTTGCCCTTCTCGTCGGTGATCCGCGAGAGCTTCGCATCCAGATCGGCCATGTCGTTATGGCGATATTTGACCGATTTACCGAATCCAAGCCGGACGCCGTCGATAATCGAGGCGTGGTCCATTGAGTCGAGGATCGCCACGTCGTGACGTCCAAGCAGGCAGGACAAGACCCCAAGGTTGACTTGGAATCCCGTCGAGAAGGTGAGGACGGCCTCGGCGTTCAGAAAGGCGGCCAGCCGCTCTTCGAGTTGAACGTGGATGTCCAGGGTGCCGTTCAGGAGGCGCGAGCCAGCACAACCCGTTCCGTAGCGCTGAATCGCGGCCTGGGACGCTTCTTTGACGGCCGGATGGTTGGTCAGCCCGAGGTAGTTGTTCGAGCCGAGCATGATGACCTTCTGGCCATTTAGAGTGACCACCGGGTCCTGCGGCGAGGAAACGCTTCGATAGTAGGGGTAGAGGCCTGCTGCGCGGACCTCCCTATGGATCTGGTAGTCGGAACATTTTTGAAAAACGTCCACGGGTGTCTCCTCTTCGATTTCCTTTGGGATGACTGCCGGTGAGCAGACTGGTCTCGGACGCGTGTCCGTTCAGCCGCCGCCGACCCCGCTGGCTCGGCGCTCTCGCCACATGGCGTTCTGGTCTTTTGGAAGTGGCGTCTGACCTAAGTCCCGCTCGTTGTCGAACTCGGTGGGTTGCCGAGTCGAAGATCTCAAAGGAGGGATTAAAAGCCTAACCCACCCAATTTCGAACTGTCACGCTTTTCAGATCCAAAAATCCCCTAGGGGAATATAAATATGGGTCCAAAATGACACACTTAGACTAAAACCTGCGCCGAGGCCGGCTCGGGTCCTGTAGCTTCCGCGCGCCATGAGGAGAACACTTCGCGTGCGAGGGACAAGGAACACTTGGATCCTCGGAATGGGACTTGGGGTCCTTCTGGTCGCGTCCCCTGGCTCTTTCGCGTTCGCGACAGAATCGAATTCGCTGGACTCCGACTCAGTTCCGGCCGACGACCCGTTTTACGGCGAGAGGCCGGTCGAGGACCCCTACGGTTTTGATGACGAGGCCGACGCCCTCTTTGACGATGAGTTTGATTTGGAGGCTGATGCGCCCCCGGGTTTCCCGGACCCCTTCGAGCGGTTCAACCGGGGGGCTCTGCAGTTCAACAATTTTCTAGACCGGTTCGTACTCGATCCCATCACGATCGGTTACCGGGTCATCTTTCCTGAATTTGTCCGGCGTTCCATCAACCGTGTATTCGACAATGTCAATTCGACCCAAACTCTGGTCAATGACATTTTTCAACTCGAATGGAAAGATGCGGGGGTGACGACCGCCCGACTTTTGGTCAACAGTACGATCGGAATCGGGGGTATCCTGGATCCCGCCGAGCGTTTCGGCCTTGAACGGCACGTGTCTGATTTTGGCCAGACGCTTGCTATCGCAGGGACTCCCAGCGGTCCCTACCTTGTTTTGCCGATCTTGGGTCCCTCCGACGTCCGGGACGGCCTGGGTCTGGGTGTGGATGCCATCTTCCATCCCACTTTCTATTTGTTGGGCGGAACGGATGTTCTGTTTTTCAGCGGCAGTTCAGGCTTGACTGAGCGAGCTAGGCATTACGAAGAATTCAAAGCCCTTCAGGAGAGCTCGATCGACTTTTACGCTGCCCTTCGAAGCGGCTTTTATCAAAACCGGCAGGCCCAAATTTGGAACCGTCGAGAGAGTCGTCGACCGGAAGGCGGACGGGTCGAGACCGCGCAGTTCAATGAATAATTCCCCCCCGGTCACTCGAACCTCGGGATGCTGAGTTCCTTTTCGGGAAGAGAGGACCGCAGAGCTTCTATTCTTGGCGCCCTGACCCGGAGCGGGTTCGTTGGGCACTGTGATATGCACTCTGGTTTGGTCTCTCCGTCTTGAAGCCGACTCCGAGCCGCGAACTACCGATGCGACCTGGCTATGGAGCGGGCTCCTACTGGCGTTCAATTCAGCTTTTCGCAGACGAAGCGGGTGCCTGGGGTGAATTGATCGATGACTTCCATCATTTTACTGTCTGCCTTCAACACAATGGCGAGCGAATCCTTTCAGTCGGCGGTGAAGGGATCCGGGTTCCGTGGACAACCTGTCCGTCGGCCAAAGCGCCGCTCGATGACCTCGTGGGCGCTCCTCTGGGTGCCTCGCTGCCCGAAGCGTGGAAAAGGTCTGACCCGCGTCAGCAATGTACCCACTGGTTTGACCTAGCCTGCCTTGCTTGGGTGCAGGCCACACGCTTCTGCTCGACCGGCCAACGCCAGCGTGTTTATCGAATTCAGCTCCCCGATCTTCAAGACGGGTCGAGTCGGCCGGTCCTCTGGCGGGATGGCCAGCGAATTATGGAGTGGTCGATCGCAGGCTTGCGAATTGTCGACGCGTCCCCCGGTCAATTCAGCCAACTCAGTCTACGCGGAGAAGCATGGACGTCTGTTTTGCAGGGGGCTCGCGGCCCGCTCGATGAAGACGTTGCCGAGGCCGCCTTAACCCTCCGCCGAGGGGTCTTCATCGGACTCGGTCGCCAATATGATTTCGATCGAATTCAAACGGCGAGCCAGTTCGCTCCCGTGGTCGGCGGGGCGTGCCACACCTTCAACCAGGATAGACTTGAGTCGGTTCAGAAATTCCCCAATACCGTACGTGACTTCACGGCCCGACCTGATGATTTGCTCCCCCGTTGAGGGTGTCGATCCGATCGATCTAGCTTGTGGTACCAGCACCCAAGGGCACCATGACTCCTGATTGCAATCAAGTCAGAATGACGACTAAGCCGTCTGAGGTGATCTGCTCCCCCGCACTTCCCCAACAAGATCTGATAGTTTCATAGCAGCCCAATTTTCGAAAGGAGCCCGGGGAATGTCGCTCTCAGGACGGATTGCTCTCGTCACCGGCGCGAGCCGGGGAATTGGCCAAGCGATTGCTTTGGCCTTAGCTGAAGACGGCGCGGATGTTGCTGTCCACTACAACCGAGACAGAGCCGGCGCCGAAGACACCGCGAGGCGCATCGAAAAACTCGGCCAGAGGGCCTTCGTAGGTTCGGCTTCTCTGGAAGATGGCTCGTCGCTTCAAAAATTAATCGATGACACCCTGGAAAGTTTGGGCCCAATCGACATTCTGATTAACAACGCGGGGGTGGCCAGCCGTGGGCTCCCCGTCTCGAAAACGGAACCCGAGGAATTGGAGCGGGTGATGAAAGTCCACGCTTTGGCCCCCCATGCTTTGTGCCGACTTGTGCTCCCCGGAATGAGGAAAGCCGAGCGGGGCGACATTATCATGATTTCGAGCGCGGCAACTGCCCATCATGGAGCCAATGGAGCACCGTATAACATGGCTAAGTCTGCCATGGAGTCGCTTGCCTTCACTTTGTCCAAGGAAGAACGCCACCATGGGATCCGCGTCAACGTCGTGGCACCAGGCCTCGTTGAAACCGAAATGGGCTTACGACTGATGAAAGCCGTTGCCGGTGTAGAGAGCTTAAGAGAAGTAGATTCGTCGATGCCGTATGGCCGCGTAATTCAGCCCGACGATATCGCAGATGCGGTTCGGCATCTGATTTCAAGCCGGTCAAGCTATGTAAATGGTCAGCGTTTGTACGTCGACGGTGGGGGGGCTTGAAGATCATGTGGGATAGCCTGCGATCCTTTTTCGCACCTCCGATTGCGGCGGACCCTACGCAGTCTACCACTCAGCTCACTTGGATCGTTCGGTTGCGTTGGTTGGCTCTGGGGGCGCAGATCCTCTCGATTTTCTTCGGGCTTGAGTTTGACGTTTTAGAACCCAGTCTGGTACCCGCCTTCCTTGGTGTGATCGGACTGCTCGCTTCCTTTAACGTGGCGACTTGGTTTGCGCTGCGGCAGGGCTGGCAGTTGCCCCGCAGTCAAATTCTGCTGCAGTTGGCTGCGGATATCTCGGCGCTCTCGA
Source organism: Myxococcota bacterium (assembly GCA_029268645.1). Lineage (GTDB taxonomy): Bacteria > Myxococcota_A > UBA9160 > UBA9160 > UBA4427 > TMED88. Next base: position 19,325 of record JAQWNI010000078.1, on the reverse strand, counting down.
CTCTCATTGCCTTGACGGGAGGTGCTTGGAATCCGTTGGTGCCGATTCTATTCGTTCACTCGGTTCTCGGGGCGATGCTGCTCGATGGCCGGAGTGGTTTGATCTTCGTGGGTTTGCTGATTCTCTGCCTGGGATTGATTCAAGCCAACAGCCATATCCCGCCTCGCCTTGAGCCCTCACTTTTGCCGGCAGAGATCTTGTTCCCTGCGCAGTATTTGATCGCTGTCGTGTTCTTTATTCTGACGGCTTGGCTGTCTCGAACCCTGGTGGCCCTTCAGCACCACGCGTCGCTTTCCCGTGATCGGCAGATCCGGATTGATCGCTTGCGCGCCGTAGGTGCGCTGGCCGCGGGACTGTCCCACGAGCTGGCGACGCCTCTGAATACGGTCCAACTCCGGTTGGCCCGCCTCGCCCGAGTTCCGGAACTTGATCAAAGTTCGGATCTCAAGACCGCGAGAGAAGAACTCGAGCGCTGCGGCGAGGTCTTGCGGCATATGGCCGGCTCCCAGTTGGAGCCGGAGCGGCTTTCGCTTGAAGCGGTCGATGTCGCTCAACTGGCACGGCAGGTGTGCAGTAGCGTCTCGAAAGTGAATGAAGACATTCCGATTGATTTTTCCTGGGATGGCCGAGGTCCTCGCCGGGCGCTCCTTCCCTCGGTTGCTTTTTCACAAGCACTGATCAATTTGATTGAAAATGCAATCGAATCAGATACCGGGAGGAGTGGGGTCGATGTTTCCGTTCAGGGCGTGGGCGATCATGTAGATCTTGTGGTTGCGGACCGCGGTAGCGGCTGGCCGGCCTTGGTGCGACAGCATTTAGGCGAACCTTTTGTCACGACTAAGGAGCGGGGGGTGGGGCTGGGGCTCTATTATGTGCACAGCCTTTCCGAAGCAATCGGCGCGAGTCTCATTTTGGAAGACCGCCCGGGTGGGGGGGCAATTGCCCGAGTTTCATTGCCGGCAGTCGTGTCGGTGACCCCGAGTTCTACGGAGGTCGAATCTTGACCGACAGTCAAAAAACGCTCTTAATCGTTGAAGATGACCAGCGATTTGCAGACACGCTTACGGCTGAATTTCGCGACCTGGGTTATGAGGTGGAATGGCTCGACAGCCTCGAAGCGGTCGAAAAATCGAACCCAACCCTCTATCACTATGCTGTGGTTGACCTCCGGTTGCGACAGGACAGCGGATTGGATGTCATTTCAAATATCAAAGAAAGATCGCCCGATACGTCCATCGTCGTACTGACAGGTTATGGGAGCATCGCTACTGCGGTGCGGGCTACCAAGCTCGGGGCAACGGCCTACCTGACAAAACCCGTCGAAGCCGAACAGATCGAGAGAGCTTTTATGGGAGAAAGCGACGACGAGGAGATTCCGATCCCCGACCAATTTCAGAGCCTTTATCGTCACGAGCGGGAGTACATCGAGTACGTTCTTGCTGAATGCGATGGGAACATCAGCCAGGCAGCACGCCGTTTGGGACTTCACAGGCAGAGTCTGCAACGTAAGCTGAGAAAATACACTCCGAACTGACCCCGGCCGGGTCTCACGAGGAATGTCCATGAATCGATTTGAAAACAAGGTCGTTCTCGTCACAGGTGCTGCCGGTGGAATTGGCAAGGCCTCAGCCCTTCGAATGGCACAAGAGGGTGCCCGCATTTTTTGTGTGGATGTCCAACGTGAGGGCGTAGAACAAACGGCCAAAGAAATCACCGAAGCGGGTGGGAAGAGCTTTGCGGCGCGCTGCGACATCAGCGACCCCGTGGATGTGCAAAATGTTGTGACGCATGTGCTCGAGACCTGTGGTCAACTCGATTCTCTCTGCAATATTGCGGGCATCCTCCATTTCCATAACACCCACGATCTCACCTTAGATCTGTGGAATAAAGTTCTATTGGTCAACCTCACGGGTACCTTTCTGATGTGTCAGACCGCGCTTCCTCATCTCTTGGACGGGGGCGGAAACATCGTAAATATGTCGTCGACGGCCGCGCTGGCGGGTCACCCGTGGACGGCGGCCTACTCCGCCTCCAAAGGCGGCCTTCTGGCTCTCACTCGAACTTTGGCCGTGGAATATGGCCGAAAAGGGCTGCGAGCCAATTCCGTCTGCCCAGGCTCTGTTAAGACCGCGATGCACGAACAATTCAGCTTGCCTAAGGGAGCAGATGAGTCCTTGTTGCAGCGCATCATGGCGCTCGATCGGTTTCGCGGGCCGGATGCGGCGGCTGCAGTTGTGGCCTTCCTGGCGTCAGAGGACGCGGCCCATGTCAACGGCGAGGAGATCCGGGTCGATGGCGGGACGTTGGCATGAGATTCCGCACCCCGGTCCGTTCAGAGTTCGTAAACAAGGAACCCGTCCCGATTCCGATGGGCCTCGGCCCCGCCGAGTAGCCGAATGTGTTCAAGATGGGCGTAGGTTTCGCTTGCTGCCATCCCCCCCCAGCTACGCGGTTTGAAGAGCTTATGCATGAAGGCATCGACGGTGGCTGGACCGATGTCCCGAGCGATCTCGCGGACATGATCTAAACGTTCTTCGTGATGTTGTTTAATGGCATGGCATCGCTTGGCGAGATCATCGAAAGGGTGACCGTGGGCGGGGAGGACTTGGCCGACGTGTTGGATGGATGCTGCTTCGTCGAGTGATTTAAAGAAAGCCTTGAGGGGATCGGGATTTCGGGTCATCCCTGAAATATGGGGCGTGATTGTAGGCAGTACGTGGTCACCGGCTAAGAAGATTTCTTCGGCCGGATCGTGAAGGCAGATGTGATCCTCTGTGTGGCCAGGGGTGTGCACTACGAAGAACTCGCGGCCACCGAGTTTGAGGATGTCCCCCCCGAGCGTGGGCCGAGTGATCGTAGGAAAGCGTGAAGCTCGCCCCATCCAACGCATTAATCGAAATCGGACACGCATCTTGAGCGGAGGCCGAGGCGAGGCGCCGCCCCAGGGCGTGTTCCCGCTCCATCGAGGAGGTTCCGGAGTGAAAGGTTCGTGGGCCTTCTGACGATCGGGATCGTCCTCGGGTGGCCGTCCACACTCCGTGTGACGATGTGCCTCAAGATCATTGACGGAAACCTCGGGGGCATCGGCAGTCTGAAGCCCGAGGCTGAAGGCTCGATGGGCCACGAGTTGGGCGCCGCTTCGGGCCACGATGCGCCCGGCCCCCCCAAAATGATCGGGGTGTGAGTGCGTGACGATCACCGTATGGATGTCTTCGACTTGGAGCTGCGCTTGTTTTAAGCGCAGCTCCAAGGTCCTGAAGGAGGATGGCGTGGGAAGGCCTGGGTCGATGAGGGTGGCGCCTTCTGAGTCTGTGATCGCATAGCAGTTCACGTGTCCGAGCCCGGGCAGAGAGATCGGCAGCTGCATGCGAAGTACGTTTCGGGCAACCTCGGTCACTTCCTCTGACGCGCGTTCTTGTTCCTGACGCCGAGGGCGCTTTGTCTTCGAGGCTTCGTTTTTTTCCATGGGCGGAGCTTAACGAAAAGGCATTCCGGTGCGATCCCGTAACAGTCTCTGAATCGGATAAATTACCCGCCAGAGCCGAACGTCATAAAATTGAAGCGAGGAGGGGCCCATGGCAAAGATGGTTTCTGGAAAAGTCGCACTGGTAACCGGTGGCGGGAGCGGAATCGGTCGCGAAACTGCATCCCTTTTTGCGTCGGAAGGCGCAAGAGTCTGGGTCGTCGATTGTTCCCAAGAATCGATCGAGGAAACGGTCACTTCGATTGGTAAGCGTGGGGGCATCGCTCAGGGGGCCTGTGTTGACGTGTCCGACGAGGCAGAAGTGGAAGCGACGATTGAGAACTGTATCCGGGCATACGGCCAGCTAGATTGCGCTGTAAATTCGGCTGGGATATCAGGACCTCAGGCCTTGCTGAAAGACCTCACTCTCGAAGAGTTTAGCCGTGCCGTTGCGATCAATCTGAATGGTACTTTTGTGTGTATGAAGCATGAGATTCGCGCGATGGAGTCGACCGGTCACGGTGCAATCGTGAACCTATCGTCTGGCGCGGGTTGGATCGGAACCCCAGGGCTTGGGGCCTACTGCGCGACCAAGCACGGCGTTCTCGGATTGACGAAGACCGCCGCTCTCGAGATGGCCCGCAGTGGCGTCCGAGTCAATGCGATCTGCCCGGGAAGCATCGATACACCGATGCTTCAAGCTTCCATGGCTCAGGGTGAGGCCATTTCGGCGATGATTCGTTCGAGCATGCCCATTGGGCGGCTCGGTGAGGCAAGCGAAGTCGCTGAAGCGGCGCTGTGGCTTTGTTCTGACCGGGCTTCTCTGGTGACCGGTATCTCGATGGCCGTCGATGGCGGAGCGGTCTCGCGTTAATCCCAGCGGCGAGCGTCTCCGCTTCGCCCATTAGAATTGGGAAGGCGCCGTCAGCCTCAGGCTTCTTGTTCGATGGGCGCCCAGCCCTCGTCGGAGAGGATTTCGAGGGCCTCGGCGCGGTCGGGGAGGTGAAGAGCGAGAACGGCTCGATCACCGATCTGAGGCACATTTTGGGTCGACATCGGTTTGAGATGCCCGTCGTGTTCGAGGGCGAGCAGGACATAGCGCTCGTTGGAGGGCGCTGTAGAAGCGTCACACGTTTCCTGTTGTCGTTCGGGCGCACCTTCGAATAGGAGCTGGATGATTTCGACGTCGCCGCGGCGTGCCCGTACGTCCCAGCGCTCGATGTCATGGGGACCATCGAAGACCATCTGCGCCGCACCCCGCCCGATCATTTCTGAACCAACCCCACCCGTCGTTTGCGCTCCCACAATGAGACTTGTCGGGACACCAAAGAGCTCACGTGCTCGGCGGGAGAAGACACCGTTTAAGGTGTCGTTGCCCGTCAGGGCAACGACCGTATCGATTGACTCGAAACGAGCGCGTTGCATCACCCTTTCTTGCAGGGCATTGCCAAAAACCACCTGATGGCCCGCTTCTTCCACAGTTCGGCTTTGTTGAGGATTGGAGTCAAGGAAGACGACCGCCCGCCCGTTGTCCCTTAAGGCATCGGCGAGTGCAATGCTCAGGGCATTGGCCGAGAGGATGGCGACGCCTTCTCGACCCGGTAAGCGAACGCCAAGCCATCGGCCCACAGGCCCGGCGCTGAGCCCCGCAAGCACGACCGTGCACGCGATCGTGAGGAAAACGAGAGCTCTCAGTTCGACCCCGCCGGGAATGTTTTCGTGCTCAAGTGTGCCGGCCACAATTGAGGCAATCGCGGCAGCGACGATTCCGCGTGGGCCGACCCAGGCCACAAAGGCGCGTTCCCGAAAGGTCAGGTCAGACCCCTGGGTGGCCAGGAAGACTTCGATCGGCCGAACAACGAGGATGAGGGCCGTGACGACCCAGAGCCCTCCCCATCCCAGAGCCTGGACCTGCTCAAATCGGACATCGGCCGCGAGCATGACGAAGAGCAGCCCGATCAACAGAATCGAGAGTTGATCCTTGAATTCTCGAAGATCGCGATCGACTCCCTGGCCCAAGTTCCCGACAACGGCTCCGGCGACGGTGACGGCCAAGATTCCGTTATGGGAAACGAAGGCTTCACAGCCTTGGAAGATAAGAAGGACGGCGGCCAGGGTCACGATATTTTCGAGCCCTTCCGGGATCAAGCGACGAATGGCGAGCATTCTTGAAATGAAAAGCCCTCCAATGGCTCCGGCGAAAAGTCCAAAACCTAGACGGGAGAACAAGCCGATGCCTCCGGCCGCCATCGACCCCACATCGGGCGCAATGACGAGTTCAAGGACCAGGACCGCCAAGATGGCGCCGACTGGGTCGACGAGGACCCCTTCGGCTTCGAGAACCGTGGCAACCCGGGGCTTTAGTCTCAACTCGGTGATCAAGGGGCCGACCACGGTGGGACCGGTGACGACCACGAGACTGCCGAAGAGGAAGGCGATTCCCCAATCCCAGCCAAGGCTGATGCGGACGACGAGGGCACCGCCGATCAGGGTCAGCAAAGCACCCCAGGTGACGAGTCGCCGGATGGCCGCCTGCTCTCGTCGAAGACGGGAAAACTGGAGATTCAATCCCCCTTCGAAGAGGATGACGGCCACCGCAAGGTCCACGATGGCAAATAGACCATCCCCGTAATCCCGGGGATCCACCCAGCCAAGTCCATCGGGACCTAGGCCGATTCCGGCCGCTAGCAAAAGAACGATGCCGGGGAGCCGAAGGTGCCTCGCCATAGACTGAGCGAGTACGCCGGCCGCTAACGCCAGCACCATGCCAAGTGCGGAGTGCTCCGCCGTCAATTTTTCTCTACCGCCTCAGCGGAAACGTTGCGGGAAGGGTAAGGCGCCTACGCAATGCTCAGCGCTCGCGGGTCCCCGCAATGAATTCCTGCATTTGGTTGTAGGCCGCGTCATCGGTGACCTGTTTCGGCGGGTGCTTCATGAAGTACGACGAGGGCGAATGGAGAACCCCGCCGATGCCGCGATCCAGGGCCAGCTTGGCGCAGCGGATGGCGTCAATCGAAACCCCGGCACTATTCGGAGAATCCTCTACGGAAAGACGCATTTCAAGGTTCATCGGAACGTCACCGAAAAGCTTCCCCTCCATCCGGAGGAAGCAGACCTTGTTGTCTTTTTGCCAAGCGACGTAATCGCTCGGCCCCACGTGAATATTTTCGTCGTTGAGACGCTGGGCAGTGACCGACTGAACAGCCTCGGTCTTCGATTCCTTCTTGGAGGCCAGCCGGTCTCGGTTGAGCATATTTAGAAAATCGGTGTTGCCCCCGGTATTCAACTGGTACGTCCGTTCAAGCTTGACGCCGCGCTTGGCAAAGAGATCTGTCAGCGTCCGGTGTGTAATTGTCGCGCCCAGTTGAGCCTTGATGTCATCTCCGACGATCGGCAGTCCCGCATCCTCGAAGCGCTTGGCGAAAGCGGGATCACTGACGATAAAGACCGGCATGCAGTTGACGAGGGCGACCCCTGCTTCCAGCGCACATTCGGCGTAAAAGCGGGCGGCCTCTTCCGAGCCCACGGGGAGGTAACTGATCAGGACCTCGGCCCCGCTTGCACGGAGGATCTCGATGATTTCGTGTTGGGTCGACTCGGGCTCATCCGAGGGGAGAAAAGTGCTTGCCTCGGGGTGGTCGGCCATGTGGTCGGCCACGCCGTCTAAGGTTCGGCCCATGCTGACTCGGATCCCCGTCTTCGGCACGTTCGGGCAGAAGACAGTCGTGCAATTGGGGGCCTCGAAAATCGCCTCGGCGATGTCTTTGCCGACCTTCCTAAAATCGATGTCAAAGGCCGCGACCACTTCTAGGTCCGAGGGCGAGTATCCACCGAGATCCCAGTTCATCAGCCCGATCGAATCCGAGGCGGAACCGTTGCGGTAATACTCGACCCCCTGCACGAGTGAACTCGCGCAGTTGCCGATTCCCACGATTGCGACTTTGATCTTGTTCATTGTCCCCCCCACCTCGTTTTGCAAATACCCGCCTTCCGGTTCGCTCCGACTGGGCGGAACCCCCCTAGAAACCGGACGGTCGGCGGCTGGGTCAGATGATATCGCAGACGAGGCCCAGAGCCTGTCCATGAAGACCGCCGAAGCTGAATCTAAAGACAATCCGGGAACCTAGCTGACTTTTGACGCCCTGACTGCCTGCGCGCCGCCACAAAATGTTGCCTTTGAGCCCCACCTGGGGCTTTGGCTTCGTGGGCCTAGGATTGTTCGCGCTCCAAAAAATGGGCCCGGTGCCCTTTCCGCGGAATCCTCAGCCCTTTAAGAAGCTCACTCGCCACTCAAGCCGGCCCGGTGCCCAGCGCGCCTATCGACCCCCTAGGGGCGATGTTTAGTTCTGGGCCGGGTTCGCCGATCCGCCAGGCTTGGGGATTGAGCTGTGGTTTCGCTTCTCTAACTCGGGGGACTTTTATGCACGCTACGGATCGTCGACCGGGCACAGAATGGATCCGTTTTGGACCAAAACTAGGCCGGTGGGGCCTCACTTCGGTGCTGTTTTGGATCCTCCTTGCGGCGGGTTTTTCGGCTGGGGCAAGCGGTTTTCTGGCGCCTCGTTCTTCGGCGTCGGAAGAAAGTCCCGCCTGGGCAGCTCCGGCTAAGCGTCTGGACGTCGCTGGGCTCAGTGAAGAAGAGGCTTCGTTGGCTCGCCTTGAGAACGCACGGATGCGGTTGCTTGAGGCTGAGCAGAACGCGGCGGCGGCCACCTTCAACTTGACCCGGGCTCGAACTCGTCGCTACCCCCGTGGAGAGGGTTTGACTGCTCTGAAACAGCGTCAGGCGGAGTGGCAGCTCGAGCAAAGGGAAGCAGAAAAAGATTTTGCCAGATTCCTCGATCAAGCCCGCCGGGAGGGAGTCGGTGCCGGACGCCTCTTGCCCTTTGACGAGCTCGCCGAGGAGATTGAGAGCCGCAACGTCCGACGTTGATCCCGCCCTAGCCGTCGCGACCGAGTCAGACTGCGGGAGCGGTCAGGTCCGCCGGCAACCAGCTCGGAGGCGGGCAGATGGTGTAGACCAAGCCGTGGTCAGGTTGGAGCGTGCGCCATGTAAAAGTCCCTCCACCTGCCCGGCGAGCCCGAATCCCGCGCTGAGGTCCATTCTTACAGGGCGTCAGGCTGAGGGGCTTCGCCCCTTCTTCGAGCCAGATGTAGGCGGTGACTCGGACTCCGTTCTTGAGGAGTCGAACGTTTACTCCCTCGGGTAGGTCAGCGGGAATCCCAAGGTAGACCTCGCCGGCTAGCCAGTGCTCCCCGTCGGAGAGCATGATCCCAGTGAGGGGGTGGCCGATCTTGCGGGCCGGTAGGGTATCGAGGTAATCGGTCAGAATCACCGCATTCTGGTTGTACCATTGTGGCGACATGGATTCCGTAAAGGCGGGCTCGCCGCCTCGACCGAGCAGGCCACACCCGCTGACGAGCAGAATGAGCATGACGAGTCCGGGGTGTGCTTGCCGACCTGAGGAGGCCCAGACACTTTTTCCCATGGGTCGCGGCCTCATCAGTTTGGCTCGGTGTTCGGGTTGTTTTGGCGAAGGGCCCAGAGCGCAACGACGGCGACGGAAGCTTCGTACGCCAGCGCGTAGATGTTATAAGAAGTGAGCCCGTCGAGGAGGAGTCCGAAGGCTCGTCCCAACGCCAAGCCGCCGATCAGGAAAACCATCACGCGCAACCCTTCTGCCTGTCTGTTTGCCGAGAACGCGCAACCAACGAGGAAGGCTCCGAGCGCGGCTTGCAGGCCGCCGTACATCGCGCGGATCTCGGTTTCACCGCTGGAGGTCGGGAGGCTGATGCCTGCGTAATCTGCGGGCATCGAGGGCGAGAAGAGGCACACCACGCCGTAACCAAAAAAGATGAAGCCATTGAGCCCGAGCCAAGCCGATCCAAGATTCATACTCAGTCTTCTCCTTTGTCGCGCACCGGAGGCGCTGCGGCCATGCATGAAGGACTTTGGGTTGAGAACAAATCACCGCTTTGATCCTACACGATGCCTGCGCACACGGGGGGGGGGTGATTTCAATCCAGCCGACGGAAGCGCGCCCTTCAAGGACTGCTTTCCTTCCCGCTGGCGCGATCGAGACCAAGGATATTCCCGTGTCCGTCTTTCAACCAAAGGGTTTCGTCGAGTGCAACGAGAAACTGCCAGCCCATCGTGACCTCAATTGAGCGCCACAATATCTGACCTGCACTCCCAATCAGGGTGAGGCCGTTCTCTGTGATGGCCAAGTACTCGGCTCCGATCGCATGGAGGACCGTCGACTCGGCCCTCGGTAGTCGCTCGAAACCCTGCACGGTTTCAAATTGGAGAAGACCTACATTAAAAAAATGAAGGCGGTGGCTGGCATGTCGACCCAGCAGAACGCTTCGTCCATCCGCTGCCGCTGCATACGTGAGAGATCCCGGGTCGTTAAAGATCGAATGGTTTTTGAAATGGAGTGAATCGTGGCTTGTGCGTTCAAAGACGATTTTCCGCTCATCGGTCCGGATCTCAAGCCAGCCGCGGCTGGGGACGGTCACCCCTTCCCAAAGCGGCGGAGGCTGATCAGACACGGATTCGGATGCCTTGGCCCATCCGGGCTGCGGTACTACAGAGGTATTGAAGTCGCGAAAGAGTGCGTTGGTACTCCCGGTTATCGATGACGATGCGGTATTCGGGCTCGCCTTCATTTCGCGAACCTCGAACCAGAAGGTCATGCCGAGCGCCATAGGTTTTCCGATCGGCCTCGTAGAAAAGGCGGAGCGCTTTTTCGACTCCACTAGGCGCAAAGACGGCATCCTGTCCGCTCCCAACCTCTCCTATGGCAGCGGTCAGTTTCTGAAGCCCTAACACGACGCCATGACCATGCAACGCGTGGAGCGAGTTGGGCGAAATTTCGACCTGGGTGTCGGTCTCGAAGCCCCCCTCCTCGCTGGACCAAACGGCGCCTGCATCGCCGCTTCGAAAGGGCGGACTGATTTCCATTTTGTCAGCATTGTGGCTGAAGTAGATGATCTTCGAGGCCATGAGTCCCGGAGAATAGCGATCGGCCAGCTGGCCAAGAGAGAGGGCTGAAGATTACTTTTAGTCGTGTGGTGTATCGCTGAGGTCAATCAGCAGGTGTTGATCTAGCCGGCCTAGATGTTCGACCTTCATGCAGCGTTCTCGAAAACGCCAGCTCTCCCCGACCAATTCGAATTGGTCGACGTAGCGCCCAGCCACAATGGTCTGCAGCGGAAGGTTCGGCAGAGCCTGGAGAACCGTGAAGCGAGATCGAGCCGAAGCGGCCTGTGCGCTTTCGTCGATTTCCACGATCACGTTTGTGATCACATGTTGAGTATGCGGAGTGCCATCGTCATCGTATCGGCGGGTGCTCTGCTCGTAGAGTCGGCAAATGGCATCGGCTCCGGTCGCGACGCTTTGGCCATCGGCCGTGACGATTGTGCAATGCCCAAGAAGCGCTCCGACGCCTTCAAAGTCACCCGCGTCGATGCGCTCTGCATAGAGATAGAGCAGGTTTTCGATTTCGCGTGCGTGATCTCTCACTCGACGATGACCTCCGCTCTACGAATCCTCACGTCCTTCGCGGGCTTCCCACTTTTCGACCCAATGCTTTCAAGTGTTCGAAGCGTTCCCATTCCTTCGACTGTCTGGCCGTAGACCGTGTGTTTTCCGTCGAGCTCCTCCGCTTTCTTAAACGTGATGAAGAATTGGCTTCCGTCGGTTCGAGGGCCTCGGTTGGCGGCGCTCAATGCGCCCCGGTCAGCATGAAGCCCTTTCTTGTGGAATTCTCCTGCAATCCGGAACCCGGGCCCACCGCTTCCGTTGCCTTTCGGGTCGCCTCCCTGTGCCATGAAGCCGGGAATGACCCGGTGAAAACTGAGGTCGTTGTAGTAACCGAGCCGAGTTAGATAGATCGCTGTCGAGACGTGTTTAGGCGACCACTCTGGTTTGAATTCAATTTTGATGATGCCCACGTTTGTTGTGAGGTACCAATAATACTTTTTGTTTGGGTCGAATTGAACGAAAGGGGGCCGAGGCACGCTCGATTTCCAGTCGGGTTTCGATTTGTCGACAGGGTGAGCGGCAATGAATCCGTCGATGCGTTCAATGGGGTCTTGACCTCCCCATTGGGGCGCTGGCTTGGGAGCACTCGGTGCCTTGTTGGCGCACCCGACGACGAAAACCGAGAGCAGGATTAGAATGAGGCTCCGTGCGATCCCAGTTTGACCTATTCGGGCGAGGTGGTGCGCCGATTCAATCATGACGAGCTCTCCTCTTCAATGTACGGACGCGACAGCGTCTGCTCAGCGAGACCAGTGTGCGGGGCGCAAGCCTCGAAGGCAAGCCATCCCGATTGGGGGAGGCAAGTCGCAAGTCTTGTAAAAATTTGGACTCTGGAGCTCAGAGACCGCGATCGATTTCGGATCGAAAAATCCGGCAGCGTTGAGTGAAGTCTTCGAGGATGTTCTTTTCGAACCATTCTTGGTCCCATAGTTCATTGGTCATCCAGTGGGTGAGCTCGCCTCGAATCACATAGGCAAAAGCATCAGCCGCGCCCTTTTCAGGCGCAGACATCTGAACCCGCACGATTTGTCGCTGGTAGGCGTCTCCTTCGAAAAGGTCGAAGATTTCGATTTGGTCAGGTGAAACATCGCGGAGAAGCAGCCCATCGGTTTGCTCTTCCGGGTCTGGCCGAATGCCGGGCCAGGGTCTCCCCCGCACGCGCCGCCTTCGGTGCCCGTACAAGACGCAGGGCTGGGCGACGAAAGGCCCGCCTCCCACAAGTTCGGCGATCCCATCGACCCGAAGGGAACCGTAGACGAAGAGTGCACTGCATTGAGGGGTCTGGGGCATACTGAAGGCCTGAATGACAATGTTTCGAAGAAAAGTCCTTGGTCTTTCCGAAGAACGGCCGGGCTCTGTTGCGGAGGATTCAATGCGCGTGATTCTAGCGACCTGTGGCGATGCGTGGTTTGACCCCGCAACCGGCCCCTCGGTCGCCTCGCCGTGAATTCCTCGGGAAAACTTCGTTCCATCGGGGATGTGGAGTGGGCCAATTGGCTTCCCGTCGACCGGGCCACCCTGACCTTCATTGTGCATGAAGATCAGATTCTACTTATCCGAAAAAAACGGGGCTTAGGTGCGGGAAAAATCAACGGTCCGGGTGGTCGTCTTGAGCCGGGGGAGACGGTACGGGACTGTGCCGTGCGAGAGGTGCAGGAGGAACTTTGTATCACGCCTGTCGGTCTGATCGAGTCCGGCCAGCTTAGGTTTCAGTTCCTCGACGGTTATTCGATCCATGTCACGGTCTATCGGGCGGAGAGTTACCTCGGTGAGCCCAGCGAAACAGACGAAGCCATCCCAATGTGGTTCAGGCTTGACGAAATTCCGTACGCGGAAATGTGGGAAGACGATCTGTTGTGGATCCCCAAGATGTTAGCCGGCAAGCCCATCGGCGGAAGATTCCTCTTTGATGAGGACCGAATGCTCGATTATGTCCTCGACGAGGAGCTCCGCTAAGCAGCCAGAGTGCTCTCCGATGCGGCCGAGTTTTTACCAGAGCGAGATGGGAGATTTGTGAGAAGCAGACGTTGATCGCGGGGACCGGCGTGAACGCCGTCTTCGCATTCGCTGGTGGAGGGATCGCCTTCGGGCAGAGAGCCATTCTTCGCGGGTTGCCTCGTCGGCATCGCGACCGAATCGTTTTTCCTGGGTTTCTCGGTACAAGCAAAAATCTTCATAGGCTTCTAGTTCATGCTTCAACTCGGTCACGACGAGTTCAACCATGATGGCGTCGTCCAAGAAGCCCAGTACGGGCACCTTGTCGGGAATCATGTCATCGGGTTCAGCGAAGTAGGCCATCCCGCGGACGACCCGCTCTCGGTCTCGCCCGGCCAAAGCCCATTCGTGATCTTCAAGCATGTCGATCAGTCGAGAGAGTTTTTGGATTCTCTCGGTGATGAAATCGGGAACGGATGTGGCGGTCACGGAGGCGATCAGCTCTCGGGCGGCCCCGACGATCGACTCCTCGCTGGAGGATTTGTGACGGTCGCGGACCTCACGCATGACTTTTCGGAAGTATTTCAGATCTCCATCGCTGAGATTGAACGTGACTTTCATCGTCATCTTAGATTCGTACTCCTTGCAGATCTGGCCGTGAGGTTCGACTCGATTTGGTCTGGGTGTACCGCCAGTGGCTTAGTCAGCCCATCCATAGACTACCGATCGAGGGACAGGTTTGCGATGGCTTGACCGGCGAACGAGATCCCCCTCGTGGAGGGGCTTGAGCCGGAGGGTTTCAGCCTACACGGCACGAACCATTCGAAAAGTCAGATTGATTCGAGGATGGATGACGCGCTTAGTTTTGGGCACTTCGTGCTGCCAGTAGCGCTGGGTCGGTCCTCGCATGATGAATAGAGAGCCTGGGGTGAGTGACCAACTCCGGGCGGGAAGATCCTTACGCTTTCGGTGCCGCATTCGAAATTTCCGGGTCTCGCCCGCGGAGATTGAGGCGATCAGCGGCTCCGGTCCGAGCTCTGGTTCGTCGTCGCTATGCCAGCCCATCCCATCGGACCCGTCTCGATAGAGATTGAGTAGGACTGAATTCAGCTCAGCTGCGCAATGCTCACTGACTCGATTCTTCAAGTCCAGGAGTTCTGCAGTCCAGCACTTCGGCTCTAGAGTCTGTCCCGAGTAACGATATGTGGCCGATGCATCGCCGTACCAAGCGGATAGGCGTGGACAGGGATAGTCACGACCAAAGATTCGAACCCGGTGTTGAGACCAAGCGATTGTTGCCTCCAATTTTTTGAAGAGACGGTTGGCTTCAGAGGCACCAAGAAAGCTTTCCTGGAACTCAATGTCGGCATCGGGTAGTTCGAAAGATGTCCCCTCTGTGAGACCTTGCTTCATTGGACGATTTCTTGCGGTCGAGACCGGAATCTTGCCACTCCGAGCAGGAGGGCTACCAGACATAGAAGGCTAAAGAAAGCGAATGCAGACGGTTCTTCCGGGACTTGAGAAAGATAGGTTTGGGCGAAAACGATCCAAAGGAACCCCAAGGCGGCCCCTCGCAGCCGTCGCCAAGAACGAGGACCCAGCTCGCGAACTGCGAATCTTTCGGGGATGAAGGTCACCACGCCGAGAAGGATATAGGCGAGCGCGCCGGCGGCGAGGGAAAGCGAGCTCAAGGTTGACCAAAAAGGCTCTGGGAACACAAGGGCGAGTAGGCAGAGGGCCATGAGATGAGTGATCATGGAAAAAGCCAAGGCCTTAAGCAAGACGCGACCTCTTGCATGGAGCGATCGGGTCCAGCCGTTGGGAATTAGCGTCTCCAAAGGTTTCCCGGCCAAGACCGCCGAAAAAATTAAGGTCGCTTGCCAGGCTGTCAGCCGGACAAAAGCCCGAAGCCCCTCTTCGCCTGCTCCAGAGATCAAAAGGCAGAGCAGAGCCGACCCCGTCAGGGCAAGGCCGTTTGCGTTCATAATCCTGGACTCGGTTATTCGAAGAGTCATCAGTGCCTGGGTCCGCCGGTGGTTTTCGTGCGGAGGGCTGTGAGCCGCAGCGCGACAGCGGCGCTCAAGGTACCCTAAAGACGCTCATTTTCGAAAGTCAGAAGGAGCCCGCTAGCCGATGTTTCCTGTTTTTCTATGGGTGCTGCCTGCGGGAAACATCAGTCGTCATTTATTAGGGGCATTATTTTTGAGTCTTTGTTCATCCCGGTCTTTTCGGGGGGGCCAGGGCTAAAGGGATTAAGGAGCACAGTCAGTCGTGGACTCAAGCCATCTATTTGACTTATCCAATGATGTTGCAGTCGTGACAGGAGCGGGTCGAGGTATCGGGGAAGGCATCGCGAAAGTTCTTGCTGGGGCGGGCGCCGCTGTTGTGTGTGCGGCGCGTCGAGAAAAAGAGATCGAGAGGGTGGCCGACGAGATTCGAGCGTCTGGTGGCCGGGCCATTGCGATGGCGACCGATGTCACCCGGGATGAAGCGGTTGAGTCGCTGGCAGAAGGCGCCATCGAGGCCTTTGGCAGCCTCGATATCTGGGTGAACAACGCGGGTGGATCACCGATCCAAGCTCCCTTGGTAGACCTGCCCCGAGAAGAGTGGGATGCGACTCTGGCATTGAACCTCACCGCGGTCTGGGTCTGTAGCAATATCGCGGCGCGTCACATGCGGGACGGGGGGCGCATCGTCAATATTACGTCTCGCGCTGCTGAGTTGGTCGTGCCTGGAAGCGGTCACTATTCCGCCGCCAAGGCGGGAGCCAATATGCTAACGGCCACTTATGCGAAGGAATTGGGACCTAGGATTCGGGTCAACGGCATCATGCCCGGCCCCGTTCCTACCGAGATCATGATGAAGGCCCTAGGTCTGGCGGAAGAACAGTTGGAGAAGCTGGAACGCGCACTGCGTTTGCCGGCGGGCCGGTTGGGAACGCCGGAAGATTTGGGAGCGGCCGCTCTCTATTTGGTTTCACCTGCATCGGAGTGGGTGACAGGGCAGACCCTCAATATTTCGGGAGGTCAGTGAGTTGGCGAACCAATCAAACCGACGAGTGCTCTTGGCGAGACGTCCCGATGGACCCCTGTCTCGCGACTGTTTTCAGGTCGAAACGTCACAGTGTTCGACGCTGGAGGACGGCCAGCTGCTCATCGAAGCCAACTGTTTATCGATTGATGCCTTCATTCGAACAGTGATGTACGAAGAGGCCTACCATGGCTCAGTTCCTGTTGGGGGGACCTTAGTGGCGCTGGGTGTGGGACGTGTTCTGGAGAGCCGGTCTCCAGAATTCGAAGCCGGGGATGGGGTCTTTGGGCCGATCGGCGCCCAAACTCACGCGGTGGTTCCGGCGTCGCTTTTCAGGAAGGTGGACGAAAGCGTTGCGCCTCTGCGGGCCTGGGTCGGGGCTCTGGGTGTGACGACCGGTTTGACCGCTTATTTCGGCATTCGAGCCGTGGGGTGTGTCCAGCCTGGAGAGACCGTTGTGGTTTCTGCGGCGGCGGGTGCCGTGGGCTCTGTGGCGGCCCAAATTGCACGCATTGATGGAGGGAGAGTGATCGGTATCGCGGGTGGCCCGGACAAGTGTCGATTCTTGACCGAAGAACTCGGGCTCGATGGAGCCGTCGATTACAAGTCCGACGACGTTGAAGGTGCTTTGCGAGAACTTGCGCCCGACGGAGTGGATGTTTATTTCGACAATGTCGGCGGTGAACTGCTTGATGTAGTGCTGGATCAAATTCGCGAGAAGGCGCGAATCGTCATTTGCGGTGCAATTTCGCAGTACGAAAGCATGGAGTCCGTGCGAGGTCCATCCCTCTATTTACGTCTCGCCGAGCGGCATGCCCGGATGGAGGGCTTCGCGGTCAATTTCTTCGAGACTCGATACGGAGAGGCTCAGCGGGAGTTGAGCATTTGGCTCAAGCGGGGAGAGCTGGTGATGCACGAGCATGTCTTCTCAGGGATCGATCAATTTCCCGAGGCGTTGCTCGCCATGTTTTCGGGGGGGCACCGGGGCAAGCTGATCGTCGAGCCTTGAGAAAGCGCGAGGGGGCCGTCTCCGCCATCGATTCAGAACTTCAGCGTTGACGCGCTCTCGAAAGGCCCAGATTGACAACCTTCTGGATCAGCTGGGTGTAAGAGAAGCCCGCGGCTTCCGCCGCGGAGGCGTATTCTTCTTCCCAGGCGATTTCTGAGTTCGGGTTGGCTTCGAGGAAGTGAAGCTTCCCCTCAGTGTCGAGCCGGTAGTCAATCCGGCCATAGCCATCGATTTCCAGCACCCGGCAAATCCTTCGAGTCAGTCTCTCGGCTCGGGCCGCGACGCCCTGGGGAAGGTCTTGCGCAGGCCCGTGTTCGATTTTCATGTTCTTCTGATACTCAACGTCATGTTTGACACGTTCGGTCGCAATGCGAAGCCCCGGCTTTGACGACAGCTTGCCAAAACCCAACTCCCAGATCGGAAGCGTCGAGAGTCTACGATTCCCATAGACTCCGACGTATAGTTCGCGCCCCTCGATGTATTCCTCGACCAATGCGTCGGTTCCCACTTTTTCATGGATGAACGCGACTCGCTCGATCATGGCTTCATCTGTGTGGACGACAGAAGCTTGACTGATCCCGAGGGACGATTCCTCGGTCGTGCTCTTCACGATGACCGGAAGTTTAAGTCTCCGGGGGCGTCGGACTTTCCGTCCAGCCCGAAAAACAATGAAAGCTGGTGTCGGGACCCTGTGGTAGCTGACGACTTTCTTGGCCAGTGATTTGTCACGAGCGAGCGTGAGGCCGCGGGGATTGCAACCTGTATAGGGAACACCGAGCAGTTCGAGATAGCTCACGACGTGTTGATCAAATTCAGGAATCCCCGCGAATTGTTCCAAAAGGTTGAAGACGATATGTGGCTTGTACTCTTCCAAGGTGTCTCGAATAGGTACTAACTCGTCGCGCACGCCTAGGGAGCGCACTTCGTGGCCCAGCTCGGTTAAGGCGCGAACGACATCGAAGTCGGTCTTCCAGACGTTGATTTCCTTTTCAGAAAACCCCTCGGCCGAGGCCGGCGGCAGGTAGTCGGGATGGGTGATGTGAAGCACACGTAGCTTTCGCGTCATGGCTTATTGGCCGGTCCACTACAGTGGAATTCGGCTTCTCCTGTCGTAGAGGAAGTGGGTCGTATTGACCGCGAGCATCATGGAGAAGTCCGAAACAATTTTTTCCGGCGGGCCACTCGCACGCAGGTCAAGTTCTCGCGCCCTTTGGATCATTTCATCCAGCACTTCGTCAAGGGTAGCTTCGTATTCTCCCGTCCATCGGCGAACCACGCCCCGGATTCGTCGCCGGTGCCTTCTCAGGAAGACGGAAGCCCGCTCAGCGCCTGAGAATAGATCTTCCCGTCCAAAAACTTTGATGAGGTCTCCATCGAAGACGTCCATGGCGCCCGGCCGGTAGTGGGTGCGCTTCTCTTCGTAGTGGTTCTTGAGCGTTTGGTTTGATCGCCAGAGGGGGTCCACCGTCGCTCGGGATCGATTTGGAGGGGAGATCTGTCCGATCTCCTGCATGAGTTCGTCGACGTACTCGAGTTTTGCGAGAGCGGGCCATCCGGCGTATCGCTTGCGCCAGACGTGTCGGGGTCTTAGCCAAATCGCGAAGGTTTCAGCGAAATCTTCATCGGGGTGCGACTGGGCGTAAAACAGACGAAGATTTCGAACATGTCGGCGGCTGGCCGGGTTGGGTTGGTAGTACTGCGGGTAAGGAGTGGACGAAAGACCGAACAGTTTCTGCCAGCGCCTGCGCCGGTGGAGTCGGTAGGCCTGCTGAATGGCATGACCACACTCGTGTCGGAGGATCCGCTGGCATTCTTCGCGGCTCCCTCCCTCGACTTCCAGCATCTGTCTTCGCTCGAGTCGAACAAGGCGAGGGTGGAGAAGATAGAATGGAATGCCGATTCCGGGTGTCCCCACCGGAGAGAACCATTCGGCGGCCTCCCATACACGAGGTCGAAATCGCAAGCCCCGGCGGTCTAGGGTTTCGTAGAGGCGCTCAACGGCCCCCTGGATTCGGCTGCCAGCGATCGTCACCTCGAGATCGCGTAAGCGGAGGTCAAGGATTTGAGCGTCTGTCCAAGATGACCACGGGACGACAGGAGAGGCGATGTCTGTGGCTAGGCTCTTTTTCGAGTGCGCAACTTTCGTCAAGGCCGATCCCTCGAAGAGCCTGGGGCAGAGACGGGTCCATAAACGATCCAATGGCGATCCGAAATTTCCTCAATGGTCAAGTGGTCTAGGCCCACTCTTTCGAATTGTTCCGATACCTCGTCTGTTCGATATGCGGCGTGGAGAGAGGCTTCGAAATCTCTCTTGAGAACCGCTGGCTCGTCTCCGGCATACC
>JAQWNI010000077.1 GCA_029268645.1 Myxococcota bacterium | reverse complement strand
CGCGAGGTCCGAGTCGGCGCGCCCTTCCCGGACCCCTCGGAATACGACATCACGATCCCCAGTCCGGGCGTCCCTGAATTCCGATACCGAGAGAGAGCGAACCTCGCATGGGGCGACATCGAGCTGGCTGGACACTTTCTTGAGGTACCGATCGTCGCCGTAACGGGAACCAATGGAAAATCGACGACCGTCAAATTGATCGAATCCATGCTTCGCTGCGGCGGCCGACGGGTTCAAGCCGCAGGCAATGTGGGCACGCCCGTTTTATCTCTTGTCGGAGCGCCTCTCGATCTTGCCGTCCTTGAGGTCTCTTCGTTTCAACTCGAAGCGACCCAGAGCTTTCGACCTGATATCGCCGTCGTCCTCAACCTAAGCCCTGACCATCTCGACCGACACGGCGACTTCCAGCGCTATGCCAAGGCCAAGCAACGTCTCCTTGCCCATCAAGAGGCGACCGATGTCGCTGTTCTTTCGTTTGATGACGAGCATGTCCGAGCAATGGCCAACGCCACTGCGGCTGAAGTCATCGGTTTTAGTCTACGCGGAGAGCCCAGGGATGATTCTCTTCGGCGAGCGACTTGGTTCGATTCCGGCACAGCAGTTCTCCGCAATGGAGACCAGATCCGCCGGGTGGACCTCACTGAATGTCGACTCAGTGGCGAGCACAATCGCGAGAACCTCCTTGCGGCTCTGACGACCGCCTGGCTCTGCGGCGTCGACCCCGATACAGCGGCCGCGGCCCTGGCCGATTTCAACGGTCTCCCGCATCGCTCGGAGCGGGTCTCGAACACCTTGGATCTTGAATGGATCGATGACTCGAAAGCCACCAACCCGGGAGCTGCCATGCGCGCCCTCGAGGGCCTGCCCCACCCTGTCATCTGGATTGCCGGGGGACGAGGCAAGGGGCTTTCGTTTGACGCGCTCGCCGACTGCGCCGTCGAACATGCGATCCGCGTCCTGCTCGTCGGCGAGTCCGCTCCAGAGATCGAAGAAGCCCTCAGAGGACGCCTTCCCTGCGAGCGCGTCGAAAATCTCAGATCAGCCGTCGAACGCGCCGCGGAAATCGGTCAGCCGGGAGACATCGTCCTCCTGGCGCCCGGTTGCTCCAGCCTCGACCAGTTCACCAACTTTGAAGAAAGAGGCCGCTGCTTTCAGCAGGCCATTGAGCAACTCGAAAGACGGAGAGCCTCACCATGAGTCGCGTCGCTCGAAAACGGAATCACGCTTCGAATCAGCGCGTGATCGACAACCAAAGCACAGCGGGCGGCGCCGATGGCGCCATCATGCTCTCCGCCCTTCTGCTCGTATCCATGGGTGTGGTCATGAGCTTCAGCACGACCGCGACCTTGGCTCTGGAACAACGCATTCCTCCTCTCTTTTTGCGCCACGTTGGGGCTCTCGCCACAGGACTCGCAGTGGGCTTCGTCGCTTACCGCCTCCCCACCCACGTCTGGAGAAGGCTGGCCCTTCCCCTCTGGGCCGCCACCGTTATCATGCTCATCCTCACAGGGATCTTCGGTGTCGAAGTCAAAGGCGCCCAGCGCTGGCTCGCCATCCCAGGTCTGCTTCGCTTCCAACCGGGCGAGATCGCCAAGTTTGCCACCATCCTCGCGGTGGCCGCGGTCATTTCCAGGCGGGAGGGACACGAAGAACTCTCGACTCGCCGGGCTTTGATCGCAGCGTCACTCGCGCTGCCTCCGATGCTTCTGCTGATCATACAACCCGACCTTGGTAACACCCTTCTCACTGCCATTCTCGTGGCGGGCCTCCTCGTAGTAGGCGGAACTCGATTGGCTCGGCTGGTTGTCCCCGGGGTTCTGATGACTGGGTTCGTCGTGATTTACGTCGCCCGAAATGCCTATGCGCTTCGGCGCATCACAGGCTTCCTCGACCCTTGGGCGAACAAGCTGGGAGAGGGGTACCAACTCGTCCAATCTATGGTCGCATTCGGCCGCGGTGGACTCTTTGGCGTCGGGATCGGCAATGGCCAACAAAAGCTGGCCTATCTACCCGAAGCTCACACAGACTTCATCCTGGCGCTGGTCGCCGAGGAGCTGGGGCTTGTTGGAGTTCTCGTCGTCCTGGGAGGATTCGCGGGACTGGTGGTGGCCGGCACGCGGATCGCACGTCAATCCGTTCAACGGTTTGATTTATTGGTGGCTTTCGGCATGACCGCTCTTTTGACAGTCCCCGCCCTGATCAACGCCTCAGTGGTAATGGGTCTCCTGCCTACAAAGGGGCTCACCCTCCCCTTTCTTTCTTACGGCCGAACCTCTCTCATCATGTCCTGCCTCGCACTAGGTCTCCTTCTTGGTTGCGCGCGGGAAGAGGGTCCAACCCGAAAAAGAGCGGGGACCGCGCGATGGCGTTGAGCTGGATCATCGCCGGCGGAGGAACGGGCGGGCATGTGACCCCGGCCCTAGCGCTGGGCGAAGTCATCGCTGAACGCGGGGAGCCGGTCGCTTTTATTGGATCCCAGCAAGGACTTGAATCGCGTTGGATCCCCGCCGCGGGCTTTGAATTGATCGCTCTTCCCAGCCAACAAGTCATGGGTCGAAAGCTGCTTGGGCGAGCCCTCGGTCTGATCCGGACCCTCTTGCAAGTCGGCCGAGCCCGATCAGCTTTGCTTCGTTGCCAGGCGGACGTCGTCATTTCAGTCGGTGGATTTGCAGCCGTTCCGGCCGCCCTCGCCGCCTGGTTCACGCGAACCCCTTTGGTCCTCGTTGAGCCCAACGCAGTTCCGGGACGGGTCAATCAAGTCAGTGCTCGAGTCGCGCAGCGCATCTTCGTGGGTTTTCCAGAAGCCTCCGCCCATCTCGCCAAACACGCGGGGCGGGTCATCGAATCCGGAGTTCCTCTTCGACGGGCGCTCATCGCGGCCTTCCAGGCGGCGCCCCGACGCGATCGTCCTCATTCGCCGCTCCGGCTGCTGATTTTTGGCGGCAGTCAAGGGGCCCGGCAACTCAACGAAGCCATGATGGCGCTGGCCGATTCTCTTTCCGAAAGCCCTCTGACGATTTTTCATCAGACTGGAGAAGCCGACCGAGAACGGGTGAGCGCCGCCTACGAAGCCGCCGGGATCGATGCCGAAGTGGTGGCCTTTGAGCCCGATATGCCCAGCCGCTATGCGTGGGCGGACCTTGCTCTGGCCCGGGCGGGCGCCTTGACTGTGACCGAACTCGCCATGGCGGGGCTTCCTGCTTTACTCGTCCCCTACCCGTATGCCGCAGACGATCACCAAGCGGCCAACGCAAATGCTCTCGCATCGGCGGGCGCCGCTTTATGCATAGAGAGCAGTCCCCTCAACGAGGGGGACCTCGGAAAAACGCTCTCAGGACTGATAAACGCCCCCGAGCAGCTCGTCCCCATGAGTCAGGCGGCCAGGCGTCTGGCCAAGCCCAATGCGGCCACAGAGATCATCCGTGAGTGTGTTGAGTGGCTCGAAGGCCGGGGCACACGATGAAAGATCGCATCCAAGACATCCACTTCGTCGGAATTGGAGGCGTTGGCATGTGCGGCCTGGCCGAACTTCTCCACCACCAAGGCTACCGAGTAACCGGCTCGGATCTGGGGGAAGGGGCCGGCGTCGAACGGCTTCGAGAAATCGGCGTCGAGGTTTCGATTGGTCACGAAGCGTCACAAGTCGGCCAGGCGCAGGTCGTCGTGGTATCGAGCGCTATTCCGAAACAGAACATCGAGTTGACCACGGCTCGAGCCCGGCAAATTCCCATCATTGGTCGAGCCGAGATGCTCGCGGA
Organism: Myxococcota bacterium; assembly: GCA_029268645.1. Classification (GTDB taxonomy): domain Bacteria; phylum Myxococcota_A; class UBA9160; order UBA9160; family UBA4427; genus TMED88. The sequence continues at coordinate 4,404 of JAQWNI010000077.1, read as the reverse complement.
GATCATGCGTCTACAGGACGGGATCGCAGTCGGGGGGAGTCATGGAAAAACCACGACCACTTCGCTGATCACCCATATTCTCGATCGCGCCGGCTTCGACCCCACCGCTGTCATCGGCGGACGAGTCCTTGGCGGACCGCACCGCAGCGGCGCCCGCCTTGGCGCCGGTCGCTGGCTGGTCGCCGAAGCAGACGAGAGCGACGGATCGTTCCTACGCTTAGCCCCTGTGATCAGCATCGTGACGAATATCGACCCTGAACACCTCGATCACTATGGGACCACCGAGGCGCTCAGAGAAGCCTTCGTCGACTTTGCAAACGGCATCCCCTTCTGGGGCCTCACAGTTCTCTGCATCGATCACCCGGGCGTGCAGGCCATCCTGCCGCAAATCACCCGGCGCACCCGAACCTATGGCTTCTCAAGTCAAGCCGATTGGATGGCTTCGCAGATCGAGGCTCTGCCAACCGGTATGACGTTCACGGTACAGGTCGACGGATCGCCCAGGGGACGGATTCACTGCCCGCTCCCCGGCCGACACAACGTCCTCAACGCGCTGGCCGCTCTATCCGTCTCGGATGAAGTGGGGGTGGACTTTGAAGTCGCCGCAGATGCGTTGTCTCAATTCGGCGGAGTCGAGCGCCGGTTTGAACCTCGTGGAGAAATTCAGGGCGTTCTGGTTATCGACGACTACGCCCACCATCCCGCTGAAATCCGAGCCACTCTGGACGCCGCCCGCGGTCTCGAAAGAAAGCGGATTTGGGCTGTCTTCCAGCCACATCGATACACCCGAACACGCGATTGCCTTGAAGATTTTGCCACCGCGTTCAACGAGACCGATCGCCTCCTCGTCACAGAGATCTACGCAGCGGGTGAAGATCCCATCGAAGGCATCGGGGGCCATGAACTCTGTGAGGAAATTCGCGAGCATGGTCACCGGGACGCGCACTTCGTCGGCGATCTCGAATCGGCAGCGGCCCGGTTGGGGAAGGAGGTCCAACCCGGAGATGTGGTCCTGACCCTCGGAGCTGGTGACATCTCCCGGCTAGGCCCCCTGTTGCTCGATCAACTTCGCGGGGGCGCCCCGCGATGATTCCCAACAACGCCTGCTCTGCACTCAAAGCTCTGCTCGACGACCGGGTGAAGTTTGATGCACCGATGTCACGGCAAACGTCTCTCCGCGTCGGAGGACCCGCCGATGCGCTCGCGACTCCCCAGAACCGCGAGGAAATGGCCCAGCTGCTGGCCCTCTGCAGTCAGCATGGCCTCCCTCGAACCTTCCTCGGCGCCGGATTCAACCTCCTCGTACGAGAGGACGGCCTGGACGGCGTCGTCATCTGCACCAAGAAGTTGCGTCGGCTTGAGGCCCGGTCGGGGCCCACAGTCTTTGCGGAATCCGGTGTGTCCCATGCCAGCCTCACCCGATTTTGCGTCGAGCAGGGGCTGTCCGGCCTCGAATTTGGCGCCGGCATTCCCGGCACCATCGGGGGATGGATGGCGATGAATGCGGGGATCGGTCATCGCGAGCAGAAAGACGTCGTCCTCGAAGTCGAAAGCATTTCGGCCGACGGAGTCAAAAAAAAGGTGCTCGACAGCGCGGCTCTCGGCTTCGGCTACCGACGTTGTGCCGGCCTCGAACACGGTGCCGTCGCCCTTTCGGCGCTTTTCCAGGTCAGGCCCGCGAGCCCAAAAAAAGTAAAGGCGGAGGTTGACCGGCTCCTCGGGCAGCGCCAAGCCTCGCAACCGCTGAATGCCCCGTCGTGTGGATCAGTCTTTCGCAATCCCCCGGGCGACTATGCCGGCCGTCTCATCGAGCAGGCGGGCCTCTCCGGCGAACGCTTGGGTGGCGCAGAAATTTCTCGTCGCCACGCCAACTTCATCGTCAACCAGGGCGGAGCCACCGCTGACGATGTGCTGGGACTCATCAAAAGGGCTCGTGAAAGCGTCCGAAAAATGAGCGGAATCGAACTTGAAACCGAAGTACGAATTCTCGGGAGGATCTCTGGATGAACTGGCGCGGTTTGCGAACCCAGAGCGGCCTTCCGCGGCATGTCACCGCCAATCGAGAGCGAGGCACGCGAGCCCGGTCCCATCTCGCCAAGGCCCGAGAGCGAGAACGGCGCATTCTCACCCGTCGCAGCCGAGAACGTAACCGCCGCCGCACCAGAGGTTTCGCCCTGGAACCCATGTCTACGCGTCGACGCGGTGCCTGGTTGATTGGAGGACTGGCCTTCGGCTTGATCGCAGCGTGGGTGAGCAGTGAGACGTTGTGGGTACGGCTCGGCACGGAACTCGGCGCTATCGAGTCCATAGCGATTCAAGGACAATCCCATCTAAACTCAGCTTCCATCGCCGAAGCGACCGGCGTGGTTCGGGGAAGCCCACTTGCCAACGTAAACCCCGGCGCGGTCGAAGCCCGCTTGGCGGCCCTTCCTTGGATTGAGGCGGCCGACGTACTGCTCCTGCCTCCCAGCACTCTGCTGATTCGAGTCCACGAGCGGATACCTCGGGCCCGCCTTGAAAGTTCTTCAGCAACACAGCTCGATCGGCTGGTCGATGCCGGCGGCGCCCCCTTTGACGCCATCGCAGCCGACGACAGCGACTGGCCGCTCATCCGAGGGAGCGAAAACCTTGAGAGCAATCAGCCACATGCAGTCCTCAATCAGGCCCTCGAATTATTGGCCCGTTTGCAAGCGGCCGAATTCCTCACTCTCGCTTCCCCGGGCGAACCGATCGCTCTCGAAATCCCCCGAGCGGGCGCCCCGGAAGGCTGGATCATCCATGGGCGCAGCCAAGTCATTCTCGGGCGCGGCGACCTTTCGAGACGTCTTGACCGACTGCAGCAACTCGTGGAGGCCGGCCTCGCTGACTCCGGAAACGATGTGAGTTCTCTCAAAATCGATCTTCGCTTTGACGGCCAGGCTGTACTGGCCGAGGCACAGCCGATCGCGCTGAAGGGGGAGAACGGATAACGAAGAGTCGCCCATTTTTTTCGGCCTTGACCACACCGTTGTGGGGAGACCGAAGCTGATCGTCCCGGATGGGACGATATTGAAGCGGCGCAAAACGTGCGGAGGCGCGTTCGCGTCCAACCGCGTCGGCCGGGGATCTGGTCGATGCATTCACTGGGGGGTGAAACATGGCACGAAAAGATGAATTGATCGTTGGGCTCGACATCGGGACCACCAAAATCTGCGCCATTGTCGCAGAGCAGACCGAGTCAGGAATCGATGTGGTGGGGATTGGGACCCATCCATCGAGAGGGCTGCGCAAGGGCGTAGTGGTCGATATCGATGCCACAGTGGCTTCGATCAAGCAGGCGGTCGAAGAAGCCGAGTTGATGGCCGACTGTGAGATCACATCAGTCTATGCGGGCATCGCGGGTGGGCACATCCGTGCTTTCAATTCGCATGGCGTCGTCGCCGTCAAGGATCGCGAAGTCCGCGAAAGCGACGTCAAGCGTGTGATTGATGCCGCTAAAGCAGTGGCCATCCCGATGGATCGTGAAGTCATTCACGTCATTCCTCAAGAGTTCATCATCGACGATCAGGATGGAATTCGAGAACCGCTTGGGATGAGTGGAGTCCGGCTTGAAGCCAAAATCCACATTGTCACCGCTGCGGTGACAAGCGCCCAAAATATCGTCAAGTGCTGTAACAAGGCGGGGTTGAATGTGATCGACATCGTATTGGAACCGCTCGCCTCAGCCCAAGCTGTTCTGTCGGACGATGAGCGAGAACTCGGAGTCTGCATGATCGACATCGGGGGGGGGACGACAGACATCGCCGTCTTCCAGGATGGCTCAATCAAGGAGACGGCGGTCCTGGGTTTGGGCGGATACCACCTGACCAACGACATCGCCGTTGGCTTACGAACACCTTTCAATGAAGCGGAAAGAATCAAGAAAAAATTCGGTCTCGCGTCAGCCCGATATCTCGCCGGCGACGATGCCATCACGGTACCGAGCGTGGGCGGGCGGCGACCCCGGGAAGTCTCCCGGAAAATCCTCTGTGAGGTCGTCGAGCCCCGCGTGGAGGAAATCCTGTCGCTGGCACGCGGCGAGGTAATGCGGTCGGGATTGGAGGACAAGATTCCTTCGGGCGTCGTTTTGACTGGCGGTGCATCGGCGCTTGGAGGCCTCAGCGAGCTTGCCGAGGAGATCTTCGAGGCTCCGGTCCGCTGCGGGGTGCCCTCTCACGTGGGCGGCCTTCAGGACGTGGTTCGGAGTCCCATGTACTCGACCGGCGTGGGCCTCGTCCTATTCGGCCTGCAGCAACAGGGCGGCGGACAAGCAAGCCGATTCCGGATTCGGGATGACTCCATTTTCGGCCGCGTGAAGCAGCGCATGCGTGACTGGTTCTACGCCGAATTCTCATAATCCGGAGTGTGGGCCCTGGAAACAGGGCC
>JAQWNI010000076.1 GCA_029268645.1 Myxococcota bacterium | reverse complement strand
CTCAAGAATGGCCACGCATCCAATCGACTCCAGTGCATCAACGACCCCATGGACCGTCTCTTTCTCGACCATGACCTTGACGGAGAGCCAGCTGCTGTCTCCCAGGGGCTGAACGGTGGGAGACGAAAACCCCGGGGTAATACGAGTCGCCTGCTCGATCGACTCACGCGGGCAGTTGTACTCAAGTAACGAGTAGCGCCGGGCTGCCAGCACACCATCAATCCTGCGAATCAAGCGTTCGCAACTTTCGGGTTTTTGCGGGACGCCATGACCGATCAACACCGCCTCGGCTTCCAAGACTCGGGCCAGTTCGACCAAGTCATTCTCCACGAGACTGCTCCCCGTCTCTACAATTTCAACGATGGCATCCACCAGACCGAGCAACACCATGACTTCGACGGCGCCCTGCAACTCGATGACCTGAACATCCTGGACACCCTGCTCTTCTAGCCAGGCTCGGGCAAGTCGGACAAACTTGGCCCCAACAACCTTGCCGCGAAGGTCACGGACGCTGGAATACGGCGCCTCCTTGTGAACCGCGACGGCCAGATGACAGCGACCAAACCCCAGACTCCGGTGACGCTCAACACGGACACCCTTCTCCTGCACTTGGTCGCTCCCGGTAATGCCGAGATCGACCACGCCACGCTCGACCAGAACTGGAATATCCGCCGTGTTGCAAAAAATGATACGCGTGCCGCTCTCACTGCAGTCCGCAAACAATCGCCTCCCGGCGACTCGAAAACGGAGACCTGCGGCACGCAGCAACTCGATGGCCGCTTCCTGCAGGCGACCTTTCGAGGGGATGGCAATCTGCAATCGGTCTCCAGAATTTTCCTCACTGCTCATTCATTGGCCCTCTCGAAGCTTTTTCCACCAACCCGCCGACACCGAAGCGATCCTCCAACACGCCGTACACGTCACCCGGATCGACCCCAGTCCTCGCCAGTAGAACCCAAAGGTGAAACACGAGATCAGCCACTTCCCGAGCCACGGCTTCCGTATCCCCCTCTCGGGCGGCCTCTACGACTTCCTGAGACTCTTCCAGTACCTTGGCGACCACCGCCTCGACCCCGCCGTCAAGAAGCTGAACCACATAGCTTCCCGCTGGTCGCTCGGCCTTCCGGGCCTGGATGACACCAAAGAGGCGCTCAAGTACGTCAGATCGACTCATCTCCACCTTTCCAGGTATTGAGTTCCGACGCCGAGCGCCGGCCAATGGAGGACTTCACCTTAGCGCGCCCCCATCCAAGCCCTGAGCCCTCTCTGCACACAGTGCACCGACTGCCGACAGTCCAACAACAGGGCCGGATTCAAGGAGTTGTTCAAAGACCTGGCAGCGGTCAGTGACCGGCCAACCCGCCGTCAGCTCTGACCACAGGGCCAGGATACTCTGTTCGTTCGTGGCTTCAGTCATCATTCGAACGCCTCCGCTTTCCGGTGTGTCGAAAACCATAAACCGCTCGTCGCCAGCCCAGGGTTCCCAGAGTGGAAGCGCGCGGGCCCGCCCCTGGCCAGGCTTGCCTCGGTATGCGAACTCGGCCCAGTACGACATCATGGCATCAGAAACAAAACGCCGACCCGGTGCATTTTCCTCGTCAAAGAGAAGTCGAGCGGCGGTCTCCTCGTCAAACTGAAATTGACCAAAGACGAAGGGCAACTCGACGCCGTGAGCGGCCCCCAATAGCAACTCCAGGTCGGCTCCGAGATAGAAGGGTTCTTCATCCCAATCAAAGCGGTATACGTAGACCGGCGGTCCACCCCGCGCGGCAATTCGGTCCGCGAGGTCCTCGACATGATTCCTCCGGCCCAGCGCCGTCTGAAGCGAGGAGAGAACCTCATAGCGGTCCGGCCGCCGCACCCGCAAGAAAACATCCAATGTGCGCCGAACCTGCCCGGGGTCTTGCATCAGTCCGAGCTTCGCCTCATCCCGATTGCTCCCGACCAGCAAGGGGATCGCACTTTCAGCTGCGCGATCCGCCATCTCCCCGGCGATACCGCCGTCCGGCACCAGCCCCCCATCGCGAAAAAAACCCGGAAAGTCGAGTGTCTGGGCACCACCCGGTTCGAGATACGCCCTCATTAAATCATTTGGAGATTGACTCCGTAGATAGTCGGCGGTGGCCTCAGGGGAGAGACCATCGGCGAAATACCGTGCCCGAGCCCGATCCGGTGCCGTGCCGTCCGCGATCAAAAGCCGAAGGACAATTTCTCGAGCGCTGGCGGGATGTCCCGGCTCGACCTCGTCTCGGTAGTGAAGCGCTTCTGAGAGTGATCTCGTCTCGACTGAGCCGCTCTGCACAATCGCTCGTTGAAAAAGCCCCTGAGCCGGAGGAGCAACCATCAGGGCCAATACCCGTGATCCTCCAGACGACGCACCAGCCAGCGTCACAGATTCGGGATCGCCCCCAAAAACCTCGACATTATCCCGGACCCAACGCAAAGCCGAGATGATATCCAACAGAGCAAACTGACCGGACCGGCCAAACGAACTATCTGGAGCCCCACCCTCCTCTAGCAAAGCCGGATGGGCGAAGGCCCCGAGTGGCCCCAGGCGGTAGTTGACACTGACGACCACCAAACGGTGCCGACTCGCTAAGAGAGCCCCATCATACAGGGGGCCTCCGAATCCCAATGCACCTTGGCCGCCATGAACCCACACCATCACGGGAAGACGATCTGAACCCGCCGGGACCGTTTCAAGTTCGAAACGAGGAGCCCAGACATTGAGGTACAGACAGTCTTCGGATCCCCTAATCAGCGCTCCTTCGGAATCGGCCGTATCCCAGCGGGTGCTCTCTATGCAGCCCGGCCTCCGAGACAGCGCATCTAAAGTGTCCGTCGAGGGCACGGGTCTCTTCGGAGCCGTCCAACGCGTCTCGCCGGTCGGCGCCTGCGCATACGGAATTCCGAGCCAAGCGTGCGCCTCCTGGGAGACCGCCAAGCCCACGACACTCCCGCCGGTTGTCAGACGTTCAGAAGACACATCCGCGATCGGCGACGGCTCGGCACGCGGCACCGTCCCCGAATTACTGCCCTGCCAAATAAGACCAACCCCGCCCGCGGCTACGAGACAAAGAAACAGCAATAAAAAACGGAGACGACGCAAAAACTGACCCCCGACCAGACGGAACCGACGCAGGAAGGTATCACCCAACCCACTTCCGGCGATGTTCCGGCGAACGCTTTGCGACGAAATCACCGACCCCGAGACCGAGCTCTCTGTTTGCCGGTCAGCACCCCGCGGGACACGCGCCTCGGCCCGAGACGAGAAACTCGTCTATCCCTACGCTGACACCTCATGAATCAGCACATTCCATCGCACGCAATTCGCATTGTGCTCGCACCCAGGGCCGAATTTGAAGCCTGCTTACGGGTTCGAACGCGTGTTTTTGTCGAGGAGCAAGGAGTCCCCAGCGAACTCGAGGAAGACGCATTCGATCCGGTTTCGACCCATTGGCTAGCCCTTGCTCCAGACGGTCCGGTCGGCACAGCCCGGGCGAGACGCATCGGTCGAGCCGCCAAAGCCGAACGGGTGGCCGTTGACTCAGACTTCCGTGGGCAAGGTGTAGGACGGCGGTTAATGGAGGCCATCGAAAGCTGGGCCCGTGAGCAGGATCTCGAAAGCGTCCAACTCAATGCACAGATCAGAGCCCTCCCCTTCTATCTCCGCCTCGGCTATCAGGCCAACGGGAGCATCTTTGAGGAGGCGGGCATTCCCCACCGAGCTCTAGTCAAATCCCTCACGACGCAGGCCGCCGGTTGATCAGAGGCGTCCTCATCCAAACCTCAAGAGCCAATGAATCGTCTTCTTGTGCGGCCTATTCCTTACGTTTCAACTTCCAGACTTGCTCGGCTGGCCAGGACTCCGCCCACTTTCCAGCAATCCCATAGCGATCCGGACTTCCCTTCGGCGCCTGCAATTCATAAAAATTCAAGACTTCGAATCCAGTCTCTCGAAACAGATCGAGCCACCCCGAGAACGGAAGATTGAATTCAATACCGCCGGGATCGACATCATCGTTACGCCAATCAAGCTGATGTAAGTCAAAGTAGCTTCGATGCAATTTCTCTTCGCGGGACGCACCGCTCAGCGGCGTGCAGATCACCGACAATGGAGAATGACCGAGAAACACAAGTTCGCCCCCGGGCCGGAGAATTCGTTTCGCTTCAGGCACCCAGACATAAGGGTCGCACCAGATCGCCGCACCGTATTCGCTAATTGCAAAATCGAAGGATTCATCCGAATACGGAACCGCCTCGGCGTTACCGTGATAAAGCGTCAACGAGAGACCGTGCTCTGCGGCCAACCGCGCAGCCGTCGCAAGCTGCTTTTCCGAATTGTCGATCCCCACCACTTGAGCGCCCCGGCGTGCAAGCCAAGCCGACACATAAGCTGTCCCACAACCCAGTTCAATGGCGCTCATCCCCGACATGTCCTCTGGGAGCAGCCGAAGATCCTGATCGGGATGACGCCAAATTCCCCAGAAGGGCTCAGCCGCTTGCCAAGCACTTTCTCCTGCGACTACCCAATCGTCCGCCATCTCGTCCCAGTACCGACGGTTTTCGATGACGTGTTCAGGGAGTTGTTCAGCCCGATCGCCCTTGTTCATGCCACGCCCCTTCGTAGAGTTTTCGCGCCAACACCGATCAAGAGCCCAGAATCAACCTTCAGCATCTCGGGCATAGCCGCCCACAGGCCTAAGACCGGGCCGACAGATCTTCGATGACGTCCGACCAGCCGCTGGCTTCCGGAGAAAACGGGGCCACTAGACTGACCCGGTCAGCAAATGCTCCATACCGTTCCCAAATCCGGTCGGCGACGCGGCTACGCGGTCCCACGATGGCAATCCGCTCGACCAAATCCAGGGGCAATCGCGCAGCCATCTCAAGCCAGCGCCCCTGTTTCGACATGCGGTTCAGCTCTTCCTGTAGATCTCCAAGACCGTGACATTCCAGCACACCTCGATAGGCCGGTGTCGATGCGTAAAAGGAAATCTGCGCCCGTGCTCCGTTCAAAGTATTCTCAAGCTCTTCGTCTGTGTCCCCGACGGCCAGAATCACCTGGGCGGAAACTTCAAAATCTTCCCGCTGCCGCCCAGCCACGTCCAACCCCTTCGCCAAAGCCGGCTCGGTCATTTGCTGCAGAGAGTCCACAGTGTGGAAGGGATGAAGAAAGAACCCATCGCCCACTTCACCGGCCACCTCGGTCATCCGAGGTCCAAAGCCCGCCAGAAAAATCCGAGGTAGGCCGAAGGGATTCGGCCCCGGATCAAAAACCGGAGTCATCAAAGTGTGGGTATAAAACTCGCCCTCAAATTCGAGGGGGGTTCCCTCTTGCCATCGCGCCCAAATGGCTCGAATCGCAAGAACCATCTCCCGCATTCGGGCCGCCGGACGCGACCAGGGACTGCTGAACCGCTTGACGATGTGCGGCTTAATCTGAGATCCCAACCCGAGGATAAATCGACCCTTGGACTGGAGCTGAAGATCGTAGGCGGTATTCGCCAAGGTCATTGGATTGCGAGCGAATGCAATCGCAATCGCGGTCATCAGCTCGATCTCGTCGGTTTCTCCCGCGGCCACACACAGCGGCAAAAACGGATCATGTCGGCCTTCGAAGGTAAAGGCTCCCGCGTAGCCAGCAGCCTGAAGTCGACCCGCCAGCGGGCCTGCATCCATCGGATCATCCACCAACAACGAACCGTCTACCTTCACATCCAGCCCTCCCCGGCCAGGTCGCAGAACACCGGAACTTCGTCCTTACGGCAGAAGAGAGGGTGTCCGCGACAAATCCTTGGTGATATTTTTGTGGTGGGCCTCCAATGTGCCCCCACCGATTTCAAGCAACTTGGCGTCACGCCAAAGCCTCTGCACGACGTATTCACCCATATATCCGGCCCCGCCGAGGACTTGAATCGCCGCATCTGCAGCTCGCTTCGCCACTTGTGCCGCAAAGAGCTTTGTGGCATCGGCATCAATGCGCTGTCCAGCTCGGCTTAGACTCAATTGTCGTGCCGTGTTGTAAACGAAGGCCCGAGCGGCAGCAAATTCGGCGTAAGTCTCCGCGATATATCGCTGCACCTGACCATGGTCACGAATCGGCCGACCAAAGGTTTTTCTCTCATTCGCGTAGTCCACCATGATCCGAAGCGATCGACCCGCAATGCCCAACCCCTGCGCCGCGATCACCAAACGCTCAATTTCGAGATTTCGCATCATGTGAAGAGTGCCTTGACCCACTTCCCCAAGCACGTTTTCAGGTGGAACCCGCACGCCCTCGAAGATCAATTCCGCAGTAAACGAGGCCCGCATACCCAGTTTGTCTACCCACTTCTGACCAAGGCGAAACCCAGGCATCCCTTTCTCGACAATGAAAGCCGAAAGGGCCCCATCATCCCCTTTCGCATAGACGATAAAAATGTCGCCCAAGGTCTGCTCATCCACACCACCGTTAGTGATGTAGGTCTTCACACCATCGAGAACAAAGCCGCCTTCGTTTTCAACAAAGTGAGTGCGCATGGCAAGAACATCGGTTCCCGCCTCGGGTTCGGTCATGCACATTCCGCCGACAGTCTGACCACTCGCAGCGGCCGGCAGGAAACGAGCACACTGGTCTTCGCTTCCGTTCACGGCCAAGTTGTGACAAAAAAGGAACGAATGGGCGAGAACTGCCAATCCGAAACCCGGGTCGGAACTGGAGAGAACCTCCATTAGCTGGACCGCCGCGGTGGCATCAAAACCGGCCCCCCCGAAACGCTCGGGCACTGTCAAACCCAGCAGGCCGAGGTCTCCGGCCTTTCGAAACAGTTCAAGATTGAACCGCTCAGACCTATCAAATTCCGCGGCCTGAGGCTCGACCTCGCGCTCCACGAACTGCTTTAGGGTGTCCCACAGCATCTGGTGATCTGGCGAGGGCGCCGACAGATCAAAAC
>JAQWNI010000075.1 GCA_029268645.1 Myxococcota bacterium | reverse complement strand
TCCGCCAAAGTAAAGAGCGAGCCCGCGTACATCATCTGGACATGATTGACATTGCCCTCCAAGGGCATCTTCATTTTGACGTAACCCTTCTCCAGTTCGAGGATTTCGATTCCTGTTCGCGCGACGGCGGGGATGCCACTCACGAGATTGACCTTCATCTTTTCAAGCAACTCGGTTGTCCATTCCATAACGTGCATCTTGGCTCAGAGACGGCTGAGCCGCCAGACTTTCGATGACCGCCCCCGCTGAACATTGGCCGGAAGGCCCGGGTGGGTTTTTCAGTGCCCACGGGCTCGCAGGCGCCGGGGCCAACCCACCGTCTGTGGCAGGGAAGTCGCTTCTGGTTTCATCTCTTTTGCTCATTTTAGAAGAACGGCGGAAGTGACCTCGATCACGGTGATTCCTCCAGTCGTTCCGCAGTCTGATCGAAACGCTTCGGGTTTTGTACGGGTCGAAACCGTTCGCCAAGAATTCGCTGATCGCGATGGCGCAAGGAGTCGGCGATGGCTCGAAGCCACAGGAGATTGAAAATGGCGGAGAGTAAAGCTTGGCATGTCATAACGGCGATTGGCTTTTTTTGTGGGCTGACACTCTCAGGTTGTGGTGCTGTGGTTCCCGAGTGTGAGGTCGAGTACGCGATTCAAGAGGATTGGGGTGGAGGCTACACGGCTGCTGTGACCCTGCGGAATCGAGATGATGCGGCTTGGGATCAGTGGGCCTTGGACTTTGAATTGCCTCCGGGCCAGACCGTCTTGCAGAGCACGGGCGCCGAACTGGGTCTGGCGGGTCCCAAGGTTCAGCTCCAGTCGCGGGCGGGCGAAGTCCTTGATGTTCTTGAAGATCTCACGCTCAGCCTCGAAATCGGCGGTGGTGGACCTCGGGTGACGCCAGCCACCTTTGCGGTGCAAGGTGCGGCCTGCGTGGGCGGTCGAGACTGGGTGTTGCTGGATCTTGAGGGAATCATCGACGTCCCGGAATCACTTCCCGAAATTTTGGTACCCCGCGCCTCACAGCCCCAAGTTCTGTCTCCTGCTGAAGCGGTCGCCGACCAAGGCTGGATCGAGCAACAAGGCGGTCGACTGGAATTCTATGTCCAGGATGTGCCGTGGGCCGATCTCCATTTTGAAGGGCCTCGAAGTACGCGGGTCCAGCGGATGCTTCAGGAGGGCCGGGAAGCCCGCTACCCAATCCATGGCCTTCGGCCGGGTGAAGCGTTTCGCTACCGGTTCCTCGTCGGGGACGATCAGGGCGGTCAAATCATGGGGGAGTGGACTGAAGCCCAATATAGTGGCTTGGATGGATTGCCTTCTAATACTCGGGTTACTGAACTCAGCGGCGGCCGGCTCCAATTTCTAATCGAATCGGTGCCATGGGCTCAGGTTCATCGACGCAGCCCGAGCGGTGTTCAGGGTTTTCCGATGTCGCCGAATTCAAACGGCCAACTCCAGTGGATTCTCGAAGGGCTCGAAGTGGGGGAGTCCGTCGAATACCGATGGGTAGTGGGTGTTGATCAGCTCTCGGGTCAGTACGACACCGACTGGACGCTTCATGTTTATGCAGGCCTGGGTGCGAGTGACGATCCTGATTCCTCGCCGGTTCAGCCTTCTCCCCCGGTCCCGCCGGATAACGAAGATCCAGCCGATCCAGCTGATCCGGCTGATCCCGTTGACCCTGTTGATCCAGTGGACCCTTCCGAACCCAGCGAGCCCCCGCCCTCCAACGCGGGAGGATCCGATCTGCCCGGTTGGCAATTGGTCTGGTCCGATGAATTTGATCGGGAGAGTGGGACTTCGCCGGATGCCTCGCTCTGGGGTTTCGATCTCGGCGGCGGGGGCTTCGGAAACGCTGAGCACCAGTACTACACCGAGCGTCCCGAAAATGTGTCTCATGATGGTGCGGGCCATTTGGTGATCACAGCCCGAAAAGAGACTTTGCCGGGCTCGAACTGCTGGTATGGCGCGTGTCAATACACTTCGGCTCGTTTGCTGACAGCTGGAAAATTCAGTCAGCAATATGGTCGCATCGAAGCCCGCATGCAGCTTCCCGTTGGTCAAGGCGTCTGGCCCGCCTTCTGGATGCTGGGTGCCGATATCGGAGAGGTGGGATGGCCCTATTCAGGCGAGATCGACATCATGGAGAACGTGGGACATGTTCCCGGCCGGGTCCACGGCACGCTTCATGGACCTGGATACTCGGGGGCCGGCGGGGTTGGAGGTCATTACGAACTTCCTTCGGGCCAGCGATTCACCGATGGCTTTCACACCTTCGCGATCGAGTGGTCGCCTGAATCGATTCGTTGGGAAGTCGACGGAGAGCTTTATCACGTCAAGACACCCGCCGATCTTCCCAATGGCGCACCCTGGGTTTATGATCACCCGTTCTTTCTTCTCTTGAATGTCGCGATCGGGGGCTATTGGCCCGGTTACCCAGATGCCAGCACGGTCTTTCCTCAGGTGCTGAAAGTGGATTACGTGCGCGTCTACGAAGAAGAGGAAGCGGAAGAACCGGAGCCTTCTGTTTTTACGGCCTCGCGGAACGCCTTCTATCTCATCAGCCAAAGCGATGGGCTTAATCCCGGCGCCCTCGCACTCGACCCCGGCGCAGACGGTCAGTTTGACCGGGTCCCAGGTGATCGCGGCATGCTCGCCTACGAGGCTCGGGGTCTTTCGGCCGACTATGATCCCAATCTCGGACAGACGGCTTTCGATCTGAGCACGTTCGGTGGGGAAACGGGGATCGCCTACCTCGAGGCTCGAGTTCTCTACGATTTCGAGGGAGACGGCGGATGGGATCGGGTCGAGAATTTTACCGGCGCGCCGACCCACGCAGTTCGAGAGCTATCTCGATACGAGTCAGATGTGTATCCCCTCGTTTCAGGCACGGGGTCCTTCGAAAATCTTCGCAATGGCACGGTGCGTCTCGAGTTACAGAGCTTGCATACGAGTGTGGGCGTCGATCTCTGGACCAGTGCCGCCCCTGAAGAGGGGCGACGGTCACGAGTTGAAGTTCCTTTCCAATTCGAGGCTTCGGAGATCGTGCGGATCGAACAACCCAAGACCCCGGTCGTTTTTCCGGAGGCCATCTTGTGCGCCAGGGGTGAAAGCGATCCGCGCTGTGGACCGGCTTTTCTTCCCGAGCAGGCGATGGATCCAAACACTTTGGAGCAGACCTTTTCAGCCGGCTTGCAGGCTTTTCGTTTTGAGGGCGAACATGGGGCCTGCGCGAGTTGTCATGTGCCCGACGGGTTCGATTTGGCCTTCATCGGCTACTCGGATGCGGACATCCGTCGTCGAGCTCTTGAGCACGTGGATGAAGCCCGCGCAGCCGAAATTGTCGGCTTGATTCACGCTCAAAGGCAGAAGCATGACTTGAGGCGACTCGTTCATCCTGAGCGCTTTCGGCCCCTCCAGCCGGGATTCGAACCACTACCCGGTGCAACCGTCCAGGATCGAGACCTGGCCTTTCTCGAATTCCTTCGAGACGAGGTGGGCCTGCTTCTCGTGACTGATTCAATCGATTCTCTTGAAAAGGCACGGGAAGCCGAGTCCCAATTGCAATCGCTGGACCTTCGAACACTCCGAATCGGGGTTCACCTGGATCGCTGGAGCGAAGATTCTTTCCACGGACTGAGCCATGTAGGTCAGGATCCTTTGAATCCGAGCGAAGAGGCGGGTCATCAGGGCAGTGTGGCCGAGTGGCTGCCCAATATGGGGATTCGCCCGACGGATGCCCAGGCTTTCAATGCAGCCTTTGATGCGTACGCGGCCTCTCCGACGGACGCTGCTTTCTGGACTTTCTACGACGGGATTCGCGAAAACGCGGGGAGCCATGAGCCGTTATCGAGTGAAGCCGACAGGAGAGCCTTCGAGTGGATGTTGACCAAGTACGAGTCCATCCAGGTTTTGGGACATATGTGGCGACAGGGCACGCTCGACTATCCAGACCGAACCGTGGATCAAATCGATGGGAATCCGGTGGCTGATCGGTCCGTCGCCATCGAGCGAAACCCGATCTGGCGCGTGGGCGATTTGATTCGGCAGCGGCCCTTGAACTGCGATCACCCTGATGGCTGCACTGTATTCCCGACGTTTGTCTCCGCGGAGACGGATCTGAATAAGCAGAGGCTTCAGTCGCAGATCCTCCAGCGCGCTTGGTTTTGGGCGGGGTGGATGATCGATCCGGCGCTTTTGACGTCGGATGAGTCCTTCGAGACGGTTTCAGGCGACTACTTTTATCCGCTTCATCAAGGGCATTGGGGTGGTCACTACGCCTTTATTTTGGCGCGGATGTCCGTCGAGAAGGCCCAAGCCGAAGGCTGGGGCAAGCGACTCGGCAGAGGCACGACTGGCCACGGACAGTGGGCCAGCATCCGACCGTTTCTTGTCTACAAGCACAGCGAATTCCAACGTCCGTTGTTTGGCGCGGGGGATCCGCGTCGCGAGATGCAACGTCGGCTGCTCGACAACACGGCTCGGATGTGGCTCTACTTGGTGAACGACGACTTGGCTCAATCCGGCGCGGCTTTTGATCGAGCCGGGACGGCCTGGGCGATGAATTTTGCTCGGCTGAATTGGCTTGACGGGACGGACCCCGGAGGCGATCGAACGGAGACCGATCGCTTGTTCTCCGAGATTGTCGATCGACTTCGGGAGGCCGAAGAGCGTCGCCAGCCCCACCATACCGACGATCTGTACGACTATTTGCCGGTGCCCCGGGTTTCGGTCGACTGAGTTCCAGGATGCCCTCAGGAGGCCGAAAGGCCTCCTGAGGGATCTCCGAGGACGCCCAAGCCAAACCAAGCTCAGTCAAATCAAATCCGGGGAGGCTCGTGTCCCTGGCAAGTGCGCGAGAAGCTGATGGGCCGAATCCTGCTTTCCGAGCGCGCAGTAAGCCCGGACGAGTGTGAGACGGAAGAGGTCGTCCTGTGCGTCACTGCCGCCCACCTCCGGGATTTGGTCGACCACCGATTCGAGATTCTCAATGACGATCTCCGACTGTCTTCTCCCCCATGCAATGGCGGCCTCGACGAGGGAGTGGCCCGTTCGTTTCCAAACGGCCCGTCTTCCGGCGGGCTGCTCTTCGCAGGCTTCTTGGACGGCTGCCTGTAAGCGTTCTACGGCCTCATCGGCCCCGATTCGGGCGAAAACATGTGCGTGGTGGGCCGTGACAAAAGGGCTCAAGGCTTCGCCAGAGAGCGGCTCAGAGGCCTGGGCGACCTCGGACCAAAGTGTGTCTTCCACAGGATGGCCTGGCGGGGCTGGCGATGAGGCGGCGTCTGGAGGAGTTCCCATGCCTTGCTAGGCGGAGAACTCCATGTACATCGAGGGAGAGTCCGCCTCGTCCTGTGGGCGATTCGCTGCGCTGAACCCAAGCGACTTGTAGAGGTGAAGCGCTGTCTCATTCTCCGAAGAGACATTGAGAGAGATCGCAGAAGGGTTGCGAGCCCGCGCTGTCTCAAGCAAGTGACTCGTGACAAGCCTGCCCAGACCTGCTCGTCGATCTTCTGGCGCCGTGATCAAGCGGGCCAAGTGAAGCCGACCTCCCGGCTTCGGAACCAACTGGCCGAACGCGACAACCGCGCGGCTGGACGTCGCTGTCCACGAATCACTGATGCCGAACTCGATCGCCTCGGGAAGGCTCGCCCGATCGATCGGGTAGGAAACGCGCGTGCCACACCAAAGGCGACAGGTAGACGCGGACTCGATCCACGATGCGACGATCGAGAGGTCACTCAGCTTTGAGGCCCGAAGCCTAACCATTCCGCCTCATCAAGAGCCCCGCGAGACCGAACCCGTAGCTGACGGTGTACGCCGCTCGCGCGCCGTAAGCCAGCGCGTTGGGTTCGCCGAGTCCCAGAACGAGACTCGACAGCCAATAGCCGCCGAAAATCGTGACACCCACGACGACGAGGCTCCACCAAAGCCACCGTTCCGGCGCGACCGCGAGAAAACGATAGAGAAGTACAAGGCCCAACACGGAGAGGCCGCAGTCTAGAATGATTTGCCTCGCCAGGTGGTGATACGCGTGATCTGGCCAGTCGGACAAGAAGAAATGGCGCCCACCCATGACGATGGCATTCACCGCCGTCGCAACAAGAGGAAATCCCACCAGGAGAGCGAAGATACGCATACTTCGAATCGGGCCCTTGCCGGATGAGGCGAAGAGCCGGACACGCACACCGCGCCGGAACCAGACGCCTGTTGCCTTCGCATTCTACCCCGAACGCACCCCCGAATGAACAGAGAAGATGGCAGAATAGAGCTGAAGGCTGGGGCCGCCCGGCGAGGATTGTGCGGCTTCGACGATGCCATCGAGGCCCCCCTCCATGGCGAGCAAGCCACGCGCAAACGCTTCGAGGGTGGCTAGGTCTTCCGGAAGCGCGGCGCTTGATTGGATCTCCGGGAGGTCCTCTTGCATGGTTGGTCTCGGCTTGAGGTTTTCGTTCAGCAACCGGGAGTGGGCAACCATAGTGCTTCGAGGAAGGGACGCCACGGCGCGAGGATCGCGCCGGTCGGCAGAGGGGGATCGACGATCCCCCTCTGCCTCGGGCCTCTCTGTGGGGGTGGCTCAGGCCTTTTTGGATCTACGGGGCCTGGGGTGCAGAGAGGTTCTCCAGATTCAATCCAACGGGATTACCGAGCGCGACCATGCTCTGGAAGTACTCGATGACGCCGGAGTCGGAGACATCCAGCGCGGGCCACTGGGGCCAGTCGAAGGTGTCGTTCATGAAGGGCTGCATCTGATCCCAACCGAGCACCGTGAGGTGGTTGACGTCATGATTG
>JAQWNI010000074.1 GCA_029268645.1 Myxococcota bacterium | reverse complement strand
ATTTTCCACCCGGATGTCACGGTTCGCTTCAAAGGCGGGACCTATGAATGGAACCTGGATGGAAGAGAGGCCTATCTCGAATCTCTGAAAACTTCTTTCACCCAAGAAGCCGTGGGACACCACAACGGCCATCATCCCGAGATTCAGGTGCTCAGCGAAACCGAGGCCACCGGCATTTGGTACCTGACCGACAACATGTGGGTCCTCAATTTCGAATTTTTCACCACGGGTACAGCCCTGTACTGGGATCGCTATTTGAAGGTCGATGGGCGCTGGACGATTCGAGAGACCGCCTACGAGCGTCTTTATGAACTGCCGAGCCGACTGGAGGAGCGCCCAGGCTTTTCGAGCCACTACTTGGCCCACCACGGAACGCCACTGCCAAAGCCCTCGTAAAGGCAGCCACTGCCTTTCGAATAGAAAAGCCCGAGGCCCTGCCCCCAACGAGCGAGACGTACTTCTCGCCGGGGACTCTTCGGACTCAGTCCTCCGGCTCGATCACGTAGCCTCGTTCATCTCGAACTTCCGGGATATCGACCCGCGCGCGACCATCGCCAAATTTGGCGTCTCGATCTGCAAACGCCCCCTTGAGGCCCTTCTCCTTGACCGCCGCGAAGTAGGCCTTGGTCCCTGGAGCGCGGTGTCCCCTCGCGTCGTTCTCGGCGGCCAGCCGTTGAAGAACTTGCGACCCCATCAATTCCATAGCGGCATTAATGATGCGTTTGTTGGCGGAAAGAAGGTCGGGGTCGATCAAGGCCAGCCGATCCGCCAACTGTTCGACTTCTCCTTCCAAGAGCTCCGCCGGAACCGCCTTCAAGACCAGCCCGATCTTCGCTGCATCGGCTCCGCTGACTACGTCTCCGGTGAGGTTCAGTCGTTTCGCCCACTGCGGACCGCAGTGGTAGACCCACATATTGTTGGGAAGAGCGCCGAGATTTCGCGCCGGGGGAAAGCCAATCTTGGCGTCCTCCGCCGCAATCACCATGTCACAATACAGCGCAACGTCCGTTCCACCGGCGAGACAATGACCGTGAACCTGCGCAATCGAGGGCTTATGCATTTCAAAGATCGTTCGAAGACGGCGGTTGTTCTTTTCGAGATTCCACATGTCGTCATCGATTGTACGGCCCGTTCTGCGGGGCACGTCGTCATCGCTTTTTCTTCGTCCACCCGCCAAATCGTAGCCGGCGCAGAAGCTTGAACCCGCTCCCCGAATGATCACGGCGTGAACCCGGGTATCGTCATCGGCCTCCCAAAGAGCCTCTTCAAGATCGCGCAGCAGTTCGTCCGAGAGGGCATTTCGCTTCTCCGGGCGGTTCAAGGTGATCCGGGCCCGACCCTCGACAACTTCGTACAAGATATTTTCGCTCTGCATGGTGGCCTCCTTTGCCCCGGATCATACCCCCGACCCGCGCCCTACGGCTCCCTGCGCCGTCGGAACCGATTGAAAAGTTGAAAACACTGCCTCATCCGCGATAGGACGACGCTTGTGATCCGGTGGGCGGAGTCGTAGAATCCGTAGGCGCAATGCGACAGCGATGGGGGCTAGGCTGACCCCGAGCTTGAGCCCAGGGCTCTACAGTGCGCGAAAGCGGTCCAAATTCCTAATTGAGAGTCACCGGCCGTAGGATCCGTGCGGTGCCCTCGATCATCCAGCTAAAGAAAAGAAGAGGAGCTACCCGATGTCACGAAACCGTTCAATTGCAATGCTCATCGGCGCGGCAATGGCCGTCGCCCTGGTGGCCTCGGGTTGCTCGACGAACAGCCAGGCCATCGAGACCGAACGCCTGCTGGCCGCTGCCGGCTTCCAGATGCGCCTTGCGGACACCCCCGACAAGCTGACCCGGCTCACCGCGCAGCCGCAGCGCACACTGGTCCCCCACGATCAAAACGGGAAGATCATGTACTCCTACGCTGATGCGAAGGTCTGCAAATGTCTTTACGTCGGCACCGAACGGGCCTATGGGCGATATCAAAAACTGGCTCTCGTCCATGAGGACTCAGTCCGTCGACTTCAAGCCGCCCAGTACCAAGAGAACGCGGCGATGGACATGTCCACTTGGGGACCCTGGGGACCCTGGTGGTACTAAGGCGCTGAGACTCCACCAAGATTCATGCTGAAGCTTTCCCATACGGGACGCCCCAGCGATGAAATCATCGCTGAACTTGAAGCCAAGCGTGCGGAAGACGTGCGCTGGGCGGACGGGCGCACCTTTGGGATGATCTACGATGGCGGTCCCTCGGTACATGAAGTTGCCGAGCGGGCCGCCCTGCTGTACCTGCATGAAAATGCCCTGAACACCAAGGCGTTTCCGTCGCTCGGGGCCATCCAATCCGAAGTCGTGGGATGGACGGCCAGCTTGCTTCACGCGGACGCTGAAAGTGCGGGCTTTCTCACCAGCGGCGGAACCGAGTCGATTCTTTGCGCGGTCCTCGCGGCCCGAGAGCGCGGCCGAAACGAGCGTCAGGTCACCGAACCCGAAATGGTGGTCACCGAAACAGCGCATGCGGCCTTTCACAAGGCAGCTCACCTCTTCGGGATCAAGCTTCACAAAACCCCGGTTCAGTCAGACTGGACCGCGGATCTCGACGCCATGGCGGACCAGATCAATGACCGGACCGTTCTCGTTGTCGGATCGGCCCCTCAGTATCCCCAGGGCTTAATTGACCCCATCCCTGAAATCGCCGCTCTGGCCGCGCAAGTTGGGGCGCACTGCCATGTCGATGCCTGCATGGGCGGCTTCGTCCTGCCTTTCGCCGAGCAGCTGGGGCGGCCCGTTCCACCGTGGGATTTCCGAGTGGAGGGCGTCGACTCGATTTCCGCGGACATCCACAAACTCGGTTATGCGCCCAAAGGTGTTTCGGTCATCCTGTATCGCAATCGCGGGCTGCGTCGAAACCAGACCTTTGTCTTCGATGACTGGTTGGGCGGATTCTATGCATCCCCAAACTTACAGGGCTCGCGGTCCGGCATGCCGATGGCAACGGCTTGGGCCGTCATGCAACACCTCGGTCTGGAGGGATACTGCGCCCTCACACGCGACACTCTCGAAAATGCCGACCGTATGCGGGCGGGCATCGCGAACATCAAGGGACTCCGGGTTTTAGGGGATAGCCGTTACCATTTGATCGCCATGGCGAGCGAGCCTGGGACTAATCAGGAGCCAGTTGATGTGTTTGCCTTGGGCGATGCCCTGATGCAGCGCGGTTGGTACCACGATCGGCAAAAGCCGCCGGACACACTCCATTCCACTGTGAGCAATACCAACGCCGGCGTCATCGAGGACTACCTTCGCGACCTTGAAACCTGCGTAGAACAGACGCGAGGTGAGCGCGCCACCGACCGATCCACCGACTATTCAACCCTTGAATAGGACCATCGGAATCGGCCTCTCGAGTGGAGTGCCCCAGGAATATCCATCACAGCGTCCTCTCTGAGCCGAGCGAGGGCGGGGCGTGAAAGAGCGGTCCACTTCATCGCTCTTAAGCCCTCTCCTCTCCGCTGGGACCCCTGGCCCGAAATGAATCGTGCTCATCGATAAATCGAGGCCCTTGCCCAAGACGATACGGACCTCTCGGTTTTGGACATCGCTACACCGATGCTCGGTCCGAATGGACAGCCACCCCGATCAGAATTCTTCGCACTCGATAGACTGCACCTCAGCGGCTCGGGTTATCGCTTATCGAGCCAAGTCATCCGGACGCAACTCATCAACGATTTAGGCTCACCGAAAGCTAAGAACGAAGACCCAGGGATGTCAGAATCGACCGAGAATCCCGAGTCGCAGTGAGATCAGGTCGTCGCTGGCGAGAGTCCCGGTCCCAAGCAAATATCCGGCATCGAGGTTGAGCGCAACGCGAGGCGTCAAAGCCAAATCGAGGCCTGCTCCAAAACGGGGTGCAAAAGCCATCTCGGACCAACTGGCAGGAAGAACAGACGCCAACGCGAAGTTTGCGGACTCGCCCATTACACCCAACCCGATAGATCCGTAGGGCTGGAAAGTGCCCGTCGCCAAATACCCCTTGGCTTCGCACACGAATGTCCAACCAGACACGTTTCCCGCCTCCGTGGTTCCCGCAAGGACTTCATCGGGCAGCGAGGGGGATATGACCCGAAGAGTGAAGTCGGCGCGCGCTTCGAACCAATCAAAACTTCCCTCAAAGGCGAAGCGGGGGTGGAAGCGCCAACCGAGCCCCACCGAAGCGCCCAGAAGGGTACCGGTCTCAACCCGCGCCTCCAGAATTTGACTGCCAGCGGGCACGATGCCGCGACGAATCAAGAGACCGGGTAAAGCCGCGTTCAACTGGTCGAGACGCCCGGACTGGGACACGCCCACCGCCGCACCGGCCCGTCCGTAAAGGCCCGTTCGAACAGAGCTTTCTGCCATGACGGTGGACACACTGAGGCCCACAAGGCAGAGCAGTGAGAGACCCATTGTTCTGAGGCCGATTTTCGGGTGGCTGGCCCCCATCCTGAAGGTCTCCTTGCGCACGATCAGCCCGGATGCTGCTACGGCAGGGAGACTCCTGTCAAGGCAACAATGATTCGCTCATGCGTCTTGTTGATCAATCGGATTAGACTCTCCGATGAAGTGATGACCAAAAGCTGAGCGGCGAGGAGAGCCTATGGAGACCATGATCGACGGCTATCGCATCTACCCCGGAGAGCACTGCGGGAGCAGCTCCATGCGCGGACTCCTCGAACATTACTGTGGACTGAAGCTTCCGGAGGATGCCGTCTTTGGCCTCGCCGCAGGTCTCGACTGCGGTTTCTTTGACAGCGATGCGATGGACCCCCCGATCGGCGTGTTTGGCCGAACCGCATCATTGGAACAAGACCTCGGCCAGCATCTTCAAATTGACTATCGGGAACAGACTGAAGACGACGATGCCCACGCCTGGAGTCAAGTACGCGAAGAAATCCTAGCTGGACGACCCACGATGCTGTCGGGCGACATCCTCTATCTCGACTACCGGGAATATAAAGTGCACTTTCCCGGGCACCGATTCGTGCTGCTGGGATTTGATGACGCGATCGAAAAAGCTTTCATCGCTGATCGCATTCGAGACATCCCTGAGGCGTGCTCCTATGGTGCCCTCGCCCTCAGTCGAAACCCTCCCGAAGGGCTCTCAACCCAGAATCTTTGGGGTCGTTTCTACGGAACCGAAGTGGGACGTGATCTAGTCAGCGCTGTGCGCATCGCGATCGAAAGCTGTGCCCATCGAATGCTCGGACAGAGCGCCGATCAGGCTGCGACCGAAATTCAGATCCCGGGCGATCGGAAACCCGCCAACGGCATCGCGGGGATCCGAGCCTTCGCATCCTCGCTGCCTACCTGGGGACAGCGTGAGGATGCCCGCTGGGTCGCTAGCTTTAATTCACGCTGCATCGAGAAGTTCGGCAACGGAGGGGGGAATTTTCGGAGACTCTATGCCGGCTTCCTCGCCTGGGCTCACGAACTCGATCCGCAACGGGTTCCCCACGAAGCTTCCGCCCTCGCAACCCAGGCGGCCGACGGATGGACCGGGATTTCCGAGCTGCTGGCTCAAGCAGCCCGCGGCGAAGCGGCGGAAGACGTCTGGGATCAAGCCGCCCGTCAGGCGGAATCCGTTGCGGACATCGAAGAGACGCTCTTTCGCAGACTTGCCGCCTGCGGGGCTTGAAGCCAGACCTAAATGTCTGCGGAGCGAGAAGCTCGACGGGCTGGCTGAAGCCATAGCCCTTCGGCGGCAGCGAAGACAAAGACCGAAGCGCTG
>JAQWNI010000073.1 GCA_029268645.1 Myxococcota bacterium | reverse complement strand
TCGCCAAGCCGACCGGGAGCACTTAAGACTTGCTCGGTCCACCCTGCACTCTTCAGCAGAAGGAAAGACCATGACGTCCAGCACCATTGAGCTTCGACCGCCGAGAAGCGCTCAGCCGCGGCACAGTCACACCATCTCGCTCTTCGTCAAAGATGAGCCTGGGGTCCTCGTGCGAGTCGCCATGTTCTTTTCCCGCCGCGGCTACAACATTGAGAGTCTCGTGGTGAGTCCCGCTGCTCAGGAGGGCTATTCTCGAATGACCGTCACATGCTCAGGGGACGAAACCATACTGGGCCAGATGATCAAACAACTCCAGAAGCTCATCGATGTGGTACGGGCCGTCGATCACACGAATGATGATTCGTATGAAACCGAGATCGCATTGATCAAGCTGCAATGCGAGAGAGAAGAGCGAAATGAAATTCTGCAGATCGCGGAGCATTTCGGCGCGAAGGTGGTGGACTACGGGCGGCAAAGCGTGATGCTTCGGGTCTATGGAAGCAGCGAAAAACTGGACGCCATGCGGGCGCTCTTCCAGAACTACGACGTCGCAGAGATCGTCCGCTCGGGTAAGATCTTGATGGCCCGAGGGATCGAAACCACCTGACTTCCCTAGAGCCTGAGCCCCAATTGTTTTCGCAGACTACGCAGCCGTGATCAGGCGCCGTCCCTGGGAATCGCGCGCCGCACGCCAAAGTCCGGCGGGAGATTGAGGATTTCGTTCGGAAAGGACTGAACGAGAAATTCAACCACGTCGCGCACCGAAATCACTGCGACAGGACAGCCCCGCGCGTTGACCACCGGCACATGGCGGAATCCGCCAACCGACATGACATTCAGCACCCACGCAATTCGGGCGTCTGCCTGTAGACTCTCGGGGTCATGGGTCATGACTTCCGTTAAGGGCGTCTCGGCCGGGTTGCGGCCTCGATTGATGACTCGCAACATGATGTCCCGTTCCGTAAAGATTCCGGTCAGGGGTGAACTCGAAGTGCCGTTCTCTGTCACGAGGACACAGCCACGGTGTTGGGCTTGCATCGAGCGCATGGCGTCGCTCGTCGAGGCTTCTTTGGGGAAAATGACTGGTAAACGGGTGCTTAAGACTGTCACCGGCTCGCGGAGGAGCTCAGCATCAAATTTCCGAGCTCGGTTGCGCGGACTGGTTTCATCGAAGTACCCCTCGTCGCCTCGCCTCGTCAGAGACATCCCCTCCCAATCCGTCGTCATTTCAGGCATTCTGCCTCCCTCTTCTCATCAACATCGCGGACGCCTTCCCGCTCTCTGCCTTTCGGTCCGTCTGCCTTTCAAGCACCCGGACCGGCTTCCCTGGCCCGATACCCAAAAGAGAAACGCGGGGGCCTGGTACAGCAGCATGGGGCAACATAGCTCTCTTGGGCCGAGTCCGGGCCGATGCCTGCGGCCGAATAACTTATTCGTCTCCCCAAGGGAGTCCAGGCGGACTCCAAAGCGCGTCAAGGCTCCCCCCCCCGGAAATATGCAGAAGACGTCACCCTTCTCCTCTGATCCGAGATGGATGCCGTGACGAGGCTCGATCTCATCATCCTGGGCTCCTATGCCCTACTGCTCCTAGCCGTGGGGGCCTGGTCGGCGCGAGGCCATCAAACCGCAGCCGACCTGACTCTCGGGCGGCATCGGCTGCCGGTTTGGGCGGTCCTATTGTCGATGACGGCCACGGAGCTGTCAGCGGCCACTTTCATAGGAGTCCCACAGGCTTCATTTGCCGGCAATTGGTCCTATCTCCAGTTGGCCATCGGGGCGTTGCTCGCCAAAGTCTGGGTCGCCCGGACAGTCATCCCTCGGTACCACGCCGACAGGCTTGTCACCGTCTATGGCTTCTTGACCAAGCGCTACGGGCCAAGAGTCGGGCGCGCCGCCGCTCTCAGTTTTGTTGGAGGAAGGGTGCTGGCCTCAGGCGCTCGCCTATTCATCGCCGCGCTGGCTTTTTCTGTCGTGGCCAACGTTTCAATCGCCATGGCCATCCTCATTGCAGGGGGACTCGCCGCCGCCTACACGCTCGCCGGAGGCATCCGTAGCGTTGTGTACACAGACGTTGTCCAGGGTGCAGTTTTTCTGCTGGCGGCGGTCGGCCTGCTAGCGACCATCGCGACTCTCGTTCCGGGCGGTCTGGGGGAAGTCTGGAGCTGGGGGCAAGCCGCATCGCGGACACAGATTTTTCATACGGACCCAATGTTTTCATTTTCCAGGAGCGATGTCCTCGGTAGCGCTCTGATCGGCGCTTTTTTCCTCACTCTCGCCACTCACTCGACGGACCACGATATGGTCCAGCGCCTTTTGACCACCCGAGATGGAGCCAGCGGCGGACGGGCTCTTCTCGGATCCGCCTGGATCAATTTTCCGCTGACTTTTCTTTTTCTCGCGATAGGAACCGGCATTGCCTGCGTATATGCCGATGGGTCACCCGCTTTCTTGCAAGACAGCAGCCGGGTCGTCGCTCTCTTCGCGTGGAATGAACTACCCAGCGGTGTTCGGGGACTCGTCTTTGCCGGTTTGTTTGCGGCCGCCATGTCGAGCCTCGATTCCGCAATCTGCGCCATCGGCACAACCTGGGTGACCGACGTGCGACCTCGACGCTCGGCGATGGACTCGATCCGCCCGTCGAGCCTGCGCTTGGCTTCAGCCGGGGTCAGCGTCCTCTTGATTGCATCGGCCCTCTTGATGGCCGCCTACCATGAGCGATTGATGCAAACCCCCAATGCCCCCAACCTCGTCGAGTTCGCACTCGGAACCATGTCGATCCTCTACGGAGGCCTGCTCGGCGTATTCGGAGTTGCCTTCTTGACCGAGACCCGGGGCAGTGAGAAAAGCGCTGTGGCAGGCCTCGCAATTGGAACCCTGGCCGGGCTGATCCTCTTTCTCCATCCAGTGCTTCTCGGTCACGTTTACATCGCCTGGACCTGGTGGATTCCGTTTTCCGGAGCACTGGCGTTTGCAGTGACCGCGTCATCGGCCCGCCCGCCCACGCCGAGGCTGGGCTCGGCCGGCCCATCCGCGTATCCTCAGCGAGACAGAATTTCCGCCCCCCCGCCAACCGGAGCCCAGGCATGAACCCCGGCAACACTCGAGCCGTCATGGCGGCCATGATCGCGAACGCCGGTGTGGCAATCGCTAAACTGGTCGCGTGGTTCTTCACCGGTGCCGCGTCGCTATTGGCCGAGGCTGTCCACTCGTTGGCCGATACGGCCAATCAAGCATTGCTGCTTTGGGGCGGAGCTGCCGCGCAAAAAGCACCAACACGCCGTCACGCATTTGGCTACGGACGCGAACGATTTTTTTGGGCCTTCGTGGTCGCCCTGGTCCTTTTTGCTCTGGGATCAGTTTTTGCGATTTCCGAGGGCATCTCGAAGCTCCGGCACCCTCATGAAATGACTTCGCCCCAGTGGGCGCTTGGCATTCTCAGTCTGGGCATTTTGCTGGAAGGCCTGTCCCTCCGCACTGCCGGGCGAGAGGCCAGCCGGCTCAAGGGCCGCGCGAACTGGTGGACCTTCATCCGAAGAACGAAGAATCCAGAAATCTCCGTGGTCCTCCTAGAGGATTTAGGGGCCTTGGTGGGGCTCCTCATTGCGATGGTGAGCGTGAGCCTGGCCGCCTGGACCGGCGATTCTCGCTTTGACGCGGCGGGGAGCATCCTGATCGGCGCTCTCCTCGGCGCCATCGCGATCCTGTTGGCTGCAGAGATGAAAAGCCTGCTGATTGGAGAATCCGCGACCCCGCGCCACGAAGCGCTCCTTCACGAGGCCGCCTTAGCCCACCCCACCGTGCGTCGGCTCATCCACATGAGAACCCAGCACATCGGCCCGGATGAGCTCTTGGTTGCCACGAAGATCGACTTCGACCCCGCTCTTTCTTTTTCGGCCCTCACCGACGAAATTGATGCTCTTGAGAATCGCTTTCGAAAAGCTTTGCCCTTCAAGCTGACCGTCTATGTTGAGCCCGATGTGTATGATCCAGACCTTCAGCAGAGCAACTCCGATTCCCAGACAGAGCCGAATCCCGAATGAGCGCAAACGAACTACCCAAAGAATTTAAACGTTTCGTCGAACACCCCGGCGTCCGCATGCCCGATCGCAGAAGGCGGATTCATAGCCACGGTGTCGGCCTAGCGGTATCAGAGTGGGGTGAGGCGTCGGCTCGACCGATCCTGCTCGCTCATGGTGGATTCGATTTCGCAGCCACTTTCAGTGTTTTCGCGCCACTACTGGCCCAACGTGGATACCGTGTCGTGTCCTTCGACCAAAGGGGTCACGGCGATTCCGATCACAGCGCTCTGTATTCATGGAGCGCCGACCTCCGCGATGCCCTGAGCGTCCTCGACTCAATCTCCCAAGACCCCATCCCCCTGATTGGTCACTCAAAGGGCGGCGCTTTACTCACTCAGTTTTCCCAAGCCTACCCCCACCGAGTCAGCCACCTCGTCAATATCGATGGGATGCCGTCTCGCCGCCGGAGTCCTGACGTCGCCGACCACGAACGTTCCCGCTTACTCGACCGCGAAATCAGCGATTGGCTCGATCACCGCCGTCGACTGGCGAATCGACAGCGACGCGCAGGCCCGCTTGAAGAGCTCGCTCGGCGACGCGGAAAGATGAACCCTCGACTCACCCATGACTGGCTTTGCTTCCTTGTCACACAGGGGGCTCGCCTCGACAGCAACGGCTGGCGTTGGAAGCTCGACCCTTCAATGCGCTTTGGCGGCTTTGGCCCCTGGAATCCCACTTGGGAGCTGGAAAAACTGCCTGGCTTGACGCCGCCTCTGCTCGCCATGCTGGCGACTGAAGCGGAGGAACTGGGCTGGGGAACTCGCGAAAAAGACTTGCCCCCTTACCTCCCCCGCCATGCGAAAGTCATCAGTTTTGAGCAAACCGGACACTTCATCCACATTGAGCGGCCCCATGCCGTCGTGGAGCATATCCTGGAGTTTCTTGAGTGAGCCCGCTTCGGACCACGACGATTCAGCACGGCAAGGTTCGCCTGGCCCTTCACACTCTCAAGAAGGAAGGGCCGGGGCATCCGCTTCTTCTCCTGCACGGCCTGGGTGAGCGCTCGCCCGACGGGCTGCCCGATGAATTCAGCCAGTGGCTGGGGCCGGTCTTCGCTCTTGACTTCACAGGCCACGGAGACAGTGACTGCCCAAAAGGGGGAGGCTACACCGCCGAAATTTTGATGGCCGATACCGATGCGGCCCTCGCCGAGGTGGGCCCCTCCACGATCTGCGGACGAGGTTTGGGAGCTTACGTGGCCCTTCTGATTGCCGGCGGACGCCCCAGCGCTGTTCTGGGGGCGATCCTCTGCGACGGACCAGGCCTCACCGGTGGGGGAGCCCGGCCTGGCAGCTCGCAGATCATCCACCCCGACCCGCGAGCCACCTCGAGCCCTGACTCATTTGCCTTGGCCGAGTTTTGTACCGACGTCCGGCCGCCGGACTATGCCCTCAGCTTTGTCCGACAAATCGATCGGCTCGCCCGGGTCGAAAGGCCCTTGACAGTCTGCGCGGTGCAGCGGGCTCCCTGGCTCGATGCGGTCGTGAATGATCCAGAAACCGAAACCCGCTCACTCGACGAGGCCCTTGAGGCTTATGCTCGGCCTGGCTTCCGTGAGGTGGACCCGGCCTAATCAGAGAGAGACCGGCGAGGCTCCGGCAATGCGAATGCCACCAAGGCGTCTCCAGGCTCGGACCAACCGTGTCCGCCGGAGGAGATCACCACAAACTGACGACCCGAGGAATCGAGTCGGTATGTCACAGGGGTGGCATTGGCCGTAAAGGGAAGCCTCGCTCTCCAAATTTCTTCGCCGGTTTCAGCCTCAAAGGCTCGGATGTATCGATCGGTTGTCGCCCCGATGATGACGAGACCAGAT
This sequence comes from Myxococcota bacterium, assembly GCA_029268645.1. GTDB lineage: Bacteria > Myxococcota_A > UBA9160 > UBA9160 > UBA4427 > TMED88. The sequence continues at coordinate 2,491 of JAQWNI010000073.1, read as the reverse complement.
GCTGTCGCGATTGGCCCGCCCAGGTTGGGAGCACCAAAGGAGAACCAAAGAGGAAATGGCGCCTGATCCCGAGTCGTTCCGAGAGGAACCTCCCAAAGGACTTCCCCCGTCCTCAAGTCCACCGAAGTCAACGTCCCCCACGGCGGAGCGATACAGGGAGCTCCAAACGCGGAGAGCAAACTGCCGCGCTGAACGGCATAGGGCGTCCCACGCGCGGGATAGAGTTCATCGGGATACACGACCGATCCAGGATCGAGACCGGCGAATTCATTTCGAGGAATCAAGCGAACCACCATCGGCATGCGGTTTTGGTTGACGTACAGCCGATCCCGAACCGGGTCAATCGCCACGCCGCCCCAGTTGGCTCCACCCGCTGATCCTGGGAACTGAATTGAACCCTGAAGAGAAGGCGGTGTAAAAATCCCTTCGGAGCGAAGACCTTTGATCCGTTCCCGACAGTCCGATCGATCGAAAGGCGTAAACCCCCAGGCCGTTTCAGCCGTGATCTGACCCGGCTGGAGCGGGGGCGGATGCGTCGGAAAAGGTTGGGTCCGGGATAGTGACTCCCCGGGGACGGCACCGCCTTGCGGCACGCTTCGCTCTTCCACGGGATAGAGCGGATCCCCCGTCTCCCGATCGAGCAAGAAGATGTGGCCCATCTTCGTCGCTTGCGCGACGGCCGGCCTCCCTCCACCGACCTGAGCCGACTGAAACAAGGCCGGCTGCGACGCCACATCATAGTCCCACACGTCGTGGTGAACCGTTTGAAAGTGCCAGATCCGAACACCGGTCTTTGCATCGAGGGCCACCACGGAAGAACCGAAGTAGTCCAACCCGTGACGACCCGCCGCATAGCTATCGGTAGCCGGATTTCCGGTCGGAACAAAAACCAATCCGCGCTGGGTGTCCACCGACATTGGGGCCCAAACATTCGGTGTTCCCGCCTGATAGCGCCCTTTTCCAGCGGGTCGCGCCGGGTTCGGCTTCCAGTTCGGCGGAACGGGATCCCAGGCCCATTTTAATTCCCCAGTGACGACATCGAAGGCCCGAACCACTCCGCTTGGCGCATCCACTCGGAGCTGATCAGCCACCAGGGCCCCCACGACGACGACCTCCCCGACCACAACGGGCGGCGACGTGGGGTAGTACTCCCAAGGCTCGGCGGAACCCATCCCTTCTCGAAGAGAAACGCGGCCGTCAACGCCAAAATCGGAACAAGGCCGGCCGGTCGCGGCATCCAGCGCGATCAACTCTGAATCTCGAGTTCCAGTCAGAATGCGTGCCTTACAAGTGAGCGACTCCGACCCAGCGGTTTCCGGTCCGGACCAGTAGGCCACCCCGCGACAAGTCAATGGGTACGGGCCCTCTCCCCGACGGGCCTTCAAGTCGGGATCGAAAGTCCACTTTTCCCTCCCGGTGGCCGCCTCGAGTGCAATGACCCGGGCAAAGGCCGTACAGAAATAGATTGTCCCGTCTACTACGAGCGGGGTGGCTTGAAAGGAGGTTCGGGCAAATTCTCCCTCCCCATCTGAAAAATCCCCGTGGTGATAAATCCAGGCCACTTCGAGATCGTTGACATTCTCGGGCCGGACCTGATCAAGGGGCGAATACTTCATCCCACCCGGATCGCCCCCGTAAGCGGGCCACTCAGCAATTGGACCGCTGCGGCTGAACTCCGGCTTGGGTCCGCAGCCCGCCAACAGACTGGCGACGACGAGAGCACACAGCAGATAGAACGCCCACCCACAGAAAGAGTGAATGAACGCTTTATGCCCGGCTCGCCCGGCCATCGGCGCGGGGCTCAGGATCGTGCACGCTTCGGAGTCAGCATTCTCCACGAACATCGACTGTAGCGACTGAATTCAGTCCCCGGGGACCGCCCCGAAAAAACCGACTTCAAGATTCAGGAAGGCGGTCCGGTCCTCCGACTGCCTTCACTAGCAGACTCCACCAACGCTCTCGATCAATTTCCACGCTCGCACGGCTCACTTCTTCAGCTGCATCTGGCCCATCACCCAGAACGAACTCCTCGAATTCCTCCATCTCAGCGACGGAAGTTGAGTCAGGCACCAAGTGATCTTTCTTCACCCCATGCCCCGACTGATGGCGGGGAGGTCGAGGCGATCCCTCCATGTCAGCCTTGGTTTTACCTCTGGCCCTGTCGAACTTCTTCACTCACCCACCCGCTCGGCACCTTCAACATCGGCTACTTCAATCATTAGTTTTTTAATTCGATACAGACTGGACCGAATAGCATCGCTCGACCGGTTCGTTTTTTTGGCAATTTCGGGGATCGACATGTCATGCAGATGCCGCATTTCAAAAATTTCCACCTGCCAATCCGAGACGCCCGCGATTTCCCGACGTAAGGAATCCGCATAGCGTTGGAAAGTAAATTCTTCTTCAGGCCCGCCCCGACCAAAAGACGCCCGCGGCATAAAGTGCTCAGGGTCCACTCGGCCCAGTTTTTCTCTTTGGCCCGATGATTTCC
>JAQWNI010000072.1 GCA_029268645.1 Myxococcota bacterium | reverse complement strand
CGTCTTGGGGCTGGCGAGATCTCGTCGCCCCCTTCAAGCCTTTACTCTAGGCATCCCCGTGCCCACCCGGGTTTCGGGGCCATCGCCACGATGGCCTCGAAACTCGGTCCCGAGGGCCCGGCCGCTCACGCAATCCGAGTCTTCGCGATCCCTATACCGGGCGGACCGCCGAAGCCCGAGCGGCCACGACTTCTACCTCGCACAGCAGCGCCTGCCGACAGATGGGGGCGACGACCAATGTGTGCGGGAATCCCTGAAAGCCAGCCTTCTGGTAGCGATCGAACAGATAGCTTCGATCTCCGGGGTGCTTCAGATACGTCGTCGCCGAAACGATGTCGTCGAGTCCGGCACCTTGCTCTGCAAGCAGTGCCGACACATTCAGGATCATTCGGTCGATCTGCCTCTCGATATCGCCCGCGTGGGCCGTGCGACCCTGCTCATCGATACTCGCGGTGCCCGAAACGTAAAGTGAAACCTTCTCAGCTTCGTTGACCCTCATACCGCGAACAAAATCCGCCCCATAGGTCGCCGCCTCATTGAGCGTGGGCGCGCTCATGGGGGTCGCTGGACTCGGAGCGGTCCCTCCTTCGCGGCGCGCGTAAAAGCCCAGACTGAGACGGTTTTCCGGCGACACAGGAATGCCCCCGATTCCTGTGCTGGCCGGCACGGGATGCAGTGCGCGCGCCTCAAAGAAAGATCGGCGCACCTCATTGAGCGCATCGTAGTCCTGCTCGATATCGGCGAGATGAATCCAGGTGCGGACAACATCTCGCCAAGCCAAGCCCGATTCTTCCAAAAGGGTCTCAGCCAGCTGAAACATCGAAAGTGCCTGCTCCGAGGCCCCTTCTCCTTGCCCGCACAGCCCCAAGGCGTAGAGGCGAGTGGCCTCCCGACTGACCAAACGAAGCCCCTGCGGATTCGCGTCGTCCCCGCAGAGGCGCGGCGGGCCAACGAGGTCCCGCGTGGGAGTCGCGCCAACAGGGCTCAAAAGTGCCTGAACGGCTACCTGGAAAAAAGCAGAACCATCGAGAGGCGGCTGTTCGACTTCAAAGAAAGGTAGGTTTGGCTCTCCAAAACCATGACGATTGAGGGTCCTGCGGCCCACCGACCGAATGGCTTCCCGATCCCTGGCGATGTTCCGCAGATAAAGGGTCTGCATCACGATGGACACCGTTCGGCCCTGAGCGGCTTCACTTAATGCTTGCCAGAGACCTTCGAAAACGACTTCAGCCTGCTCTGTCGCTGTCCCCTCTACGCGAGGCTCAGACGTCAGGAAAATCTCTTCACCGCCGCAGCCGGGAACGCGGCGCCCAACGACCCGGCAACCTCCGCGCTCGATCGTGATGGCCGGGGTATGAAAATACACGGCACCCCTCGGCTCCACTCGCTTGGATTTGACGGGGCAAGCCCGTCCGTGAACTCAAACTTTGACCCCGGAAGCGCCTTCCGCTGATGCACAAGCGGCCAAAGCCCTTCCCGTGCCCCTCACGCTCATCAGCAGCCGTCGGTCGGAAGCTCTCCGTCAGGCAAAGCAAAGAACGTGTAACCCTCCGGATAGTTGTCCCGGAAGCAGTTCCCGGTCCCAGGCTCAATCGGAGGGGTTTGGATGTAGAGAATATCAACGCCGGGAAGCGGCAGGGGCAGCGGGTCGCCTTGCCCGTTATCAACCAGATAGTTCCGCACCACGAGATTGTTATTTGCCGATGGGTCGGCTCTAGGCGGATTGTTCTCACAGTTACGACTTGGATCACCCAGAGACGTCGCCGTACACCATCCCAACACACCAATCCCGACGAACTCGTTGCCCTGGACAGTATTCAGCCCAATGATCGTATCCGACACGCCAGTCAGGAGAACTCCGACCCCCGCCGGCAAGCCTTCCTGGAAACTCCCAGGCGGTGCGGTGTTCACCATATTGTTGTTTTCGATCCGATTGAAGGCCAGAATCCAGTCCTTCATGACCGGAAGCGGAGGGTTCCCCGCCGCATTCGGGTGAAAAAACCCAACGCCCACTGTGTTGTCATGGATGCTATTGAAGATTGCGGTGACGTCGTTGGAGACTGTGATTTCAAGGCCGATCGGGCTTCCGTAAACCTCGTTGCCAATCACCCGAACGTGCTCGGAGCCCGCAACCCAAAGCGCGCTATCCAGAGACCCGTAGGACGTATTGTGAGAGACCAAGCCGTTGGCTGAAAGCGTCGGATAGATGCCGTTGTTCAAATTGTTGACCGACTCGTTTCGGACGAACTTGAAGCCATCGACCCAGCGAGTCTGAATCCCATTAACCGGAAACCCCTCCACGGTAAAGCCGCGAAGGTAGAACCCCTCGAGCTGTTCCGGGCACTCGGAATCTTTGAACTCACAACCTGCCGGCGCTGCATAGATCCCGGTTTTTTGTGTCCCGGTATGGAGAATTCGGACCTTGCCGGCTTCTCCCTTGCGCGGCCTGACTTTCCCGATGATGCGAAGGTTGTCGGTCTCGATGCGAAGCCCGTATTCCGTGTTGCCTTCTTCCTCGTATGTGCCGGGTGAGACAACAATGGTATCGCCCGGCGACGCGGCATCGATCGCGGCCTGAATGGACTCTCCAGGGCGAACGCGATGAACGGCCGCGTTGGCCGCTGAAGCCACAAACAGCAGCGCAACTCCGAGCAAAATGAAAAATCGGCGGGTCTTCATGTCTAGCCTCAGCTTCCAAGGTTGAGCAGCGAGAGAATTCCGGGACGTGGGGGCGTTGACTCACACAGCAACGCAGCGAGATGGCAACTTCCCCTCAGACGGTATTGTTACGGGTGGACAATCAAAAAGTCAACGGATTCCGAGCCATCCCCGCCAACCTCCGGTCGGCCTCGCTATCTTGAGCGGTGAAACCCGCCAAGCGCCCGGCCGAACCCTTTTCGCCCCCGACCCAGCGAGACCCATGAATCAACAAGCGATGAAGATGCGACGCTGTGAATGGTCCCCGCGGGCCGATCACGTTTCTTCAACTCCAACACGATGGCTGGCTATCTTCGTCGCCGTCTCGGGCTGTTGTTTATTCACTGCCTGTGAAGATTCCAACCGCCCCGCCACCTCCTCGCTGGCCGAGATCGAGTCGGGCGAAATCCAAATTCTATACCCCCTCGACCAAACCGTTTTCCCACCAGAGATCGTGGCGCCGACCTGGCGGTGGCAGGACCCCACCGATGAGGCCGTGCGGTGGAAAATTGAGGCCGGGATCAGAGACCCTTCGACCGGAGGACCTTTCGAGACTTTCAGCTCGAACCCCTTCTGGCGTCCGAGCGCCGAGCAGTGGTCGGCGTTCAAGGAACAGAGCGTCTCTCGGGAAGCGGAAGTCCACATTGTGGGCCTCAATGCCAGCGGGGATCCCGTTTCTTCGGCCCGACAGATCATTCGGACTTCTGAGGACCCGGTCGGCGACGCCCTCTTCTATCGAGAGGTGCCCCTGCCCTTCATCGAGGCCGTTCAGGATCCGGCCCAAATTCGCTGGCGCTTTGGCAGTATTGACTCGGAGACAGCCCCACCGATCGTTCTTGAAAACCTCCCAGTCTGCGGAAATTGCCACTCATTTTCCGGAGACGGCAGCCTCCTCGGTCTCGACGTTGACTATGGAAACGACAAAGGCGGCTATGCGGTTCTCCCTGTCTCCGAGCAGATGGTGATGAACGATGAAAAAATCATCACTTGGAGCGATTACCAACGGGAAGACGGAGAGGCCACTTTCGGGCTTCTTTCTCAGGTCTCGCCCGACGGACGCTACGTCATCAGCACAGTCAAAGATCGCGCGGTTTTTGTGGCGACCCCCGAAATTGCCTTTTCGCAACTCTTCTTCCCCATCAAGGGGATTCTCGTCGTCTATGACACCGAGACAGGTCACTATTCCCCCTTACCCGGCGCCGACGATCCCGAATACGTCCAGAGCAACCCCACTTGGAGCCCCGATGGAAAAACAGTCGTCTTTGCCCGCGCCAAGGCGTACAGGAAAGAGTCCATTGAAGGGGCCCCCGGTATTTTGCTGAATGAAAACGACGTGCCGGAATTCATCGAAGACCGAGAACCTTTCAAGTTTGATCTCTATCAAGTTCCTTTCAATGATGGGCAGGGTGGCCAAGCGAAACCCCTCCTTGGAGCCTCTCACAACGGCATGAGCAACTTCTTCGCAAAGTTCTCGCCTGACGGACGATGGATCATCTTCTGCAAAGCCGAAAACTACATGCTCCTGATGCCCGATAGCGAGCTCTACATCATTCCAGCCGAGGGCGGAGACCCTCGACGACTTCGGGCGAACACCCCACTCATGAACTCTTGGCATAGCTGGTCATCGAATAGCCGTTGGCTTGTCTTTTCCTCCAAAGCCAACACACCCTACACCCAGCTTTTTCTGACCCATATCAATGAAGCCGGTGAATCAACACCCCCGGTCGTCCTCGATCGTTTTACAGCTAAAGACCGAGCGGCCAACATTCCTGAATTCGTTCCTCTCCGAGCTGACGCGATCGCAAAGATTCAAGAAGAATTCCTCGACGCCTATTCGTTTCTCCGTGCGGGAATGGCCAACGAGCGAACCGGCGACTACCCCGGCGCCATCCGCGCTTATCGCCGAGGACTCGAGGCAGAGCCCGAAAACCCCGAGCTCCTAAACTCGCTTGGATTCTCTCTCTTTCAACTGGGTCGCAGCGAGGAGGCCGTCGAAGCACTCGAAGAAGCGCTGGAAGCAGATCCAAGTCATTGGAAAGCCCATAACAATCTAGCCTTGGCCTCGGTGGACTTGGGAGAACTCGAATTGGCCGAAGCGCACTACCGAGAATCACTCTCCCTACGACCGCAGCCTGCGATTTACAACGATCTCGGCTTTGTCCTTGAACGGCTTGGGATGGCCGACGAAGGTCAAGCTATGTATCGAAGATCTCTCGAACTCGACCCACAGTCCGCAGGCGCTCACTACAACCTCGCCGCATCCTTGGCCCGTCGCGGCGATGACATCGAGTCAGAGGCGCACTTCCGGCAGGCGTTGGCCCAAACCTCCTCCCCCCAAGCCCACATAGGTATTTCCGTCGTCCTGCAACGACAGGGTAAAACGGATGAAGCCATCAAGCACTTGAATGACGCGATTCAAATCGACCCCTCCCAAGTGATCGCCTACGAGCAACTCGGCGACCTCCTCCAGGCCGAAGGCCGATTCCAAGAAGCAGCGGAGCAATACCGAGCAGCCGACCGACTTCAGCCCAGCGCGTCAGTGCGTCAAAAACTTTCTTCTGCTCTCAGTCAAAGCCAACGAGCATCGAAGTCCACCCCTGAGGGAGCCCGATGGGATCAACACACCCCCTCAGCCAATCGTCTTTGATAAAGATCATGAAATGACAACCGACTTATCCGCAGAAAACATTGAAGAGCTTACCAAAGCGTTCTTCTCGGATATCTCTGCAAGAGATTGGGAACTCGCCATTGAGCGACTCGACCCCGACGCTCGTGCGGTTCAAAATATCTCAGGCAATGAGGTCAACGCGCGCGAGCTCTTAAAATCCATGCGCGGTCTGGTGGAATCTCTCGCTCACTTCAGTTACGAAAATCCTCGACGCATAGTCGGGAAGGAATCCGTCGTTGAGCAGCACGACGTGCGTATGGTTCGTCACGACGGCGTCGAAGTCGTGATCGATATCTGCATCGTCTTGCGTTTCAGTTCTGAGGGTTTGATCACCCGGATTGATGAATACCTAGACTCCGGGGCCCTGCAGGCTCTACGAAATTAGTTGCCTTGGCCTGACTCTCAAACCCAATCCGCTCAACATCTTTAGGCCGACGAACGACTGCTACGATCGACCACCGACTCCTCTCCCGCATTCGACCTTGAAAGGCTCGTATGGCCACCGTTCGGATCATGACACCAGAAGACATCGATGCAGTCTCGGATCTGACTGCCCGCATCTTTGGCGCAGCCGAGAACTACGACATCACTTTTAACATGCTCAAAGACGCCTACCATCAATGCCCTTTTATGCCGCCTGACCTTTGCTGGGTCGGGGAACACGAGGGACGAATCGTCGCCAAATGGCAGATTCTCGACTTCCAAATGCGGGTCGCTGGGGTACCTATCCGCATGGCGGGCATTCAGGCAGTAGCGGCCGAACCTGACGCCAACCATAAGGGATATGCAAAGCAGGTGGCGCTCGTCGCTCTCCCCCAGATCAAAGAACGCGGCTTTGACTTTGTTGTGGGCTTTGCCAAGCGGGGTGCCTTCTATCGCCGGCTCGGGGCAGTCGTCGTTGCGGCAGATTATGAGATCGAGATCGAGGTCGCGGGTATCCCTCGTTTACGGGAAGACATCTTCCGTCCATGGGATGAAGAGCAAGACCTTGGGACGATTATCAAGATGCATAACGATGGTCATACTAGGGCCACTGGCCCGCTGGTGCGGAGCACGGAGCTTTGGCCGTGGCTTCTTCGAAGAGCTCGCACAATCTTTATCTGCGATCAGGGCTATATCGGCCTACTTGAATCGCCTGGCCAGATCGAAGTCCTCGAGGTCATCGGCCAAGGTCCTGGGTTTTACGAGGCCGCACTTCGCAAGATTGGCGAAGTCGCCCGCAGGGCGGGGGTCCGTCGAATCAGTGCTGTTTTACCACCAAACCACCCCCTCGTCGAGTTCATGATGCCTTATGGCCTCAGCCTGCGGACAGAGTACACGCGAAAGTCAGGGTGCATCGGCCTAGCCCTCGCACCGGTTCGATTAGTCGGGCGCCTTCGCGAAGTCCTCAATTCGAGATTGGCGAGCTCTTCTCACTCCAACACTCGTGTCGAGCTTCACCTCAGTGGGCCAGAGGAAAGTGAGCGCATCTCGCTGAACGAAAAGGGTCACTCTCTTCGCAAGCTGAGCCTCAACCTTCCCGCCGGCGCCCTACTGCAACTCGCGTTAGGCCACCTTTCGATCACGACGCTCCTCGAACTCAACCCTACAGCTTCTCAAAATCCGCTCGACACCGAAGCCCTCGATCTTCTCAACACAATTTTTCCGATCGGGCACCCGTTCATGCCCCATGCGGATCGCTACTAAGCAAAAACCGCATTTCGACCCTTCTGTCGGAGCTTCAACCCAGCAGCTTCTTCCTCACTCGCTGAAAAAAACTGGGACCAGCGGGCCGTGGCATGTCGAGTTCGCCCCCCCCGAAATCCTCCAGATAGCGGCTCACCCAAGCCGTATTTCGAGACTGGCCTTGCTGCCGAGTGACTTGTTCCTTCGGAACAGAGCCCTCAGGCAAATCGATGTCCATAAAGTCCGCAATCTTCGCAATGGAGGGCTCCAGCGACCGACGGACCTCATCAAAGTTCATCTCAAAAAATCGGCAACCGTGGGCGATGAGGAGATACCGCCAAGCCGCATTCTGCGCCAAGGTGCTGCGCAAGCCCCGATCAATGGCATCAAATTGATATTCTGGCTCAACGCCACTTCCTTTTTGACCTGAAATCCAAACTCCTGTCTGGTTTGCAATTGAGAGCGAAACGGCTTGGTCCAAGGCTTTCTTTCGAGTCAAGAGCACGAAAGAGGGATTGCGGAAATGAGAAAGAAGCCGCTCAAAGCCGTCAAACTGGGCAAGATGCGAGTAATGGACTTTGATCGCGAAGACACCGTTGCCCGATGTCCGTCGGGCCCGTAGGGCCGAGAGCGTATCGCTCAAATCGCTGGTTCTCAGTCGCTGTTTCCATCTATCGAGATTGGCCGGGTTCACGTATTCAAGGGGGAAACCAAAACACCCCGTCTCGTAGAGTGCGTGACCCAACATGTGACTCCCGCACCGGGGCGTCGACGCGATAATCAGCGTCTTCTCCGCTTCAACCTGCTTCGAGAAATCATGCTTCTCGTCAAACTGGTTTTCGTAAAGTTCCAAAGTCCCTCCCTCGCCCGCAGCCGATTCCAAAATGTTAACTCGCTGGTCTCCTAACGGACCGCCAAACCGATCCTGAGAGATGAGTTTCGGCCTCGTCCACCGACCAGTGTGGCTCAAAGATGACGCGAACTCCAACGCTCATCGACTAGGCCGATCACTCCCCCGTCATCTCGACTGCGCGTCGATCGCATGACCGGAGATCCCCATCACTGCCGGGCACCGAACTTCCAATACGCACCCATATGCACTGGACCCGCCTGCCCAGGCGCTCAGCCGCGCGGCTCGTTCCGGAGCCAGTCATTTCCGAGAACTTCGAACTATTTTTAAAGGGTTGGACGATGCACGCAGCCCCATGATTTGGCTAAACTGGTTCAGGCTTCGGCAACCAAAGCCTTTCGCAACGGAGCCAGTTTTTTCCGATCGAGAGCATGGAGCCATTTACCCAGTCCATCCATCAAGGAGTATCGATGATCAAGCGAATCGCTGTAATGACTGCCCTGACCCTATTCGCCCTTTCAAGCACGGGTTGTATCGGCTCGATGGCTCTGACCGGTAAGGTCCGCCAATTCAACATGGAGGTTTCTCCCAAGCCGTGGCCCCGAGAGGGTGTTTTCGTCCTGCTCTATGTCCTGCCGGTCTACCCTTTCGCGGGCGCGGCGGACCTTCTCGTCGTCAATTCAATTGAATTTTGGACGGGAACAAATCCGATCAGCGAGAAGAAAGCTCAGGTCACCGTCGCTCAAACAACAGGGACCCATCGCGAGACGGATGCAGAGGGCAACGTCGTGTTTTCGAGCCGACGCACCGACGGCTCGGTCGATGTTGAGGTCACCGAGACGGACGGCAGCCGAAGCTTCGTGAATGTCCAAAATGACGGGGAATTCCTAATCGCCCGAGACGCCGACGGCGAGGAATACTCCCGAGTCAACCTGGGCGACTACTAAGAGTGGTCTTTCGAACTCGCCGCCGTAGACCTGAACATAGGGCGGCGAGTTCGAACCGAGCACGCTTTATGCGTGCAGAACCCCGCAAGGCTCAGGACGGTTTTGTGGACCCGCCCAGCACTCATTGGGGACGAGGCTCGATTCGGTAGAGGCGATCACCGGGTTCTGAACGAGCCGCCCGCCCTGTCAGCGCCTCACCGACCCCCACAACGGCCCCATGCGCCGCCGTTTCAGCGGCAGCACGACCGCCATCCCCGCCCGAGTATTTCACGCTTCGCCCTGCGCGTGCGACTACGTATTCTTCCGTTCCGTGCGGAACATGAACCAGCCAACCCGCCGCTTTCTGATCCTCAATGCGAACCACGACGCGACCGTCTCGCTCGACTTCCTGAGGCCAGCGCGTCAAAACCCCACCGACACAGTCGAGGTCACACGCCACATAGGGGACTCCTTCGGACACGCTAAACCAGAGCGTAAGAGAGCTGCCCGAACCGACCAACTCCATCTCGAGCTCATGCAATGCGTTGACGGATCTCCAGTCGATCTCCTCAAGCTCAACCGTTTGGCCAGACTGCAAAGGCCCCCCGGCAAATATGAAGACAGGTCCATCCGCTCTGCTCAGAACAACGGAAGCGATGACCCAGATGGCCCCCGCCCCGGCGACAACCCACAACAGCCTCTTTCTCCAAATATGATTTTGGTTTGACATGTTTCGTATTCCCCTCTGACCCGCGCGTCAAGAAGCGGGCTGGGCTGATCCCCCAAGCGCTCTCGACTTTGACCCTGAGAGTCTAAACGACTGAGGCCAAGCAGCCCCAAAGTCCCCACCCATAGGTGAAATCACCTGTTCAAACCCAAGTCACCCGCGCGCAAGTCAAAGTGCTGCAATAAAACACACTCCGGCCCTCTCCCGGAGACAAGAACATTCCATTGGCAACCTTTGAACCGGTATCGACTCGATCCACGATCCGACCCTCAGCCAAATCAATCACCACAAGGTCGTCTCGACCAAGATCCGTGAAGTCGTTGATGACCATTTCACCCGACTCTGGAAAGATCACGGGCTGCATCGTCGGACGAATGGGCAACTGCCAAAGAGGCCTGAGGGTCGTTTCATCGAGACCGGACAGACCTCCGTTGATCGAATCCCAGGCAACGGCCATGTGATACAAGGGGACATGGACCGGCGGCGCGATAATTCCCCCTCCGGCGGTCCCAAACGGCGCGACCTCACACGCATCTTTGCCATCTGACAAATTGATCCGAATTAAACGCTGGGGACCTCGCCAAGGCGCAGGCTGCCGCCAAGAAAGGTCCGGTGGAACCGACCAGCGACCATTCGGCTCTGTTCCGTGTATGGCTCGAACCGGTTCGATATCCCCGCAGTCATGCAGCCAACAAAATCCTCCCGACAGACAGGTATCCCAGGCGAGTCCCTGTGAGCCATCGGCTTCCCGATACCGCGGCCGCCAATCATCGAGCTTCCACCCCTCCCCTGTCACTCCAATTCGCCAGATGTGTTCAGTTCCAGGCACGTAAACACTTTCGACCCCTGCCAAGGAGACATCCGCAGCGATGCGCCCCATCGAGCCTTCAGGCAAGACGAACGGTTCGCCCATTAGTTCAAGAGAGTCGGAGGTCAGGCGACTGAGGGTCGTGCCCCCTTGCCCTTCGAGGCGAAGATCTTTGGTGATCAAGCTTCCATCCATGAGCACCAGCAAGCCATTGTGACTGCGATCGACAGGCAACCGCCTCTCTACAATCACGGAAAGGTCGTCGGGGTCAAGGCGATGGAGATAGGACCCATTGACCGAGAAAATCGAGCCGTTGGCATGGGCCAAGATCGCACCACACCAAACGTGCTCTCCACATGGCAGATCGGGCGAGCGGGCAATCGGCTCCAGTGATTCCGGATCGATGCGTTGGACCCAGCCGTACGGTGGAGGACCCTGGAAGGCCGGTAGAGTTCCTCCCAAATACCATTCGCCCGGATCTCTCCGCACGACCATGACGTTCCAGAGGCCATTTCGCACTGACCGCACACGGGCCGAGCCGACGCCCGCATCCAGCCGACCAGGCGTTGCCTTTTGACGTCGATTTCCACCACATTCCACAGGCCAAGGAGAAGGCCAATAGCCCGGATGGAGCCCTTCGGAATCGGCTGTCAACATGCCGACAGCTTAGCGGAGTCACCCTTTCGCAAGGACAACCAGCTCTATTCATGCCTTATCGAGCACGAAGAGCCCTCAAGGGATGGCTGGATCAGACGCTTAGTCAATCTAAGGTTTAGCCAAGTTAAGGCACGCTGTCGCAAAATCAGGACTCCGGGTAGACTCGACGCGTCCTCAAGCGAACCGCCGAAGCCGACTAAGGAGAGAACATGAATCAGCGTCAATCCTTCGAATGGACTCGACCCCACCCATGGCATGGAGTCAAAGTGGGGCCGAACCCTCCTGGGCTCGTACACGCGTTCATCGAGATCACACCTTTCGATCGAGTCAAGTACGAGCTTGACAAGCACACCGGCTTTCTTCGCGTAGACAGGCCCCAGAAAACATCCTCTCTTCCGCCCAACCTATACGGATTCATTCCTCGAACTTACTGCGGAGAGCGAGTCGCCGCTTTACTCCCGGGATCGAGCCGCGGGGACGGGGACCCCTTGGATATCTGCATTTTTAGCGATCGGCCCATCTCTCGGGCAGAAGTTCTTCTCGATGCCCGAGTAGTCGGAGGCTTTCCGATGATCGACGGTGGTGAAGCAGACGATAAAATCGTTGCGGTCCTCGAAAACGATGCCGTCTGGGGAGACGTTCGCGACATCTCCGGATTGCCCAATGCAATGGTCAACCGCCTCCGACACTATTTTGCCAACTACAAATCGTTGCCCGGAGAAGAATCATGCGTCGAAATTGATGCGCCCTATGGCGTCCATCGCGCAGAGCGGGTGGTCCAAGCGGCAATGGAAGACTATCTGGACCTTCACCCAGACTAATCGCTGAGGAAACGTCACCCCAGCGTCGCGCCCTGACCGGCACTCAGTTGGATTCAGCCAAGCGACCCCGTCCGCGCCTATCTCGAATATTTCACGCTCAAGATCCGTGGGTCCGAAGCCGCCTCACCTAGAGCTTTCCGACCCCGGTCCTGATTCAGCTTCAGTACTCGATTGAGAAAAGCCAGCGCATATTCAATTGTTGGAATATCCTGGTAGGGTCGCTTCGGACGATTGAAGTTCAATCCCGATACTTTTTGAGCCCAGTCCGCCAAATCCTGCATTTGGGCTCCGTTATCCGTGCCGG
>JAQWNI010000071.1 GCA_029268645.1 Myxococcota bacterium | reverse complement strand
TGGCTTGAGCTTCGGGAAGCTCCCGGGCGGGGGGTAAAACGATCTGTGTGGTGATGCCCGGGACGTCCAATGCATCGAAGACGGGTAGATTCGCCACCATCGAGGCGCGAACTTCCGAGTCAGGCTCTCGGGAAACATTCTCCGCAGTTTCGGCGATCTGGCGCGAGAGCCGATCAAAGGCGGGTTGCTGAGCGAGCGTGCGAGAAACCTCGACGGCTTCGCGGTATTGACCTGCTCTCAGGAGGGACCAGGCGAGACGGCGTCGAGCTCGAATCGCGTTCTCGTCTTCAGAGAGGATCATGCGATCGACCTCGATCGCCCGACCATAAAGACCCAGGGCTGCGTAGATCGAAGCCAGATTGGCACGGACGCGTGTCCGCGTGGGGCGGTTCACCCCGTAGGCCGCTCGGTTCATCTGGTCAAAGTGAAGAGGGATCACTCCGTGGTTGATCGCCCAGGTCCGATTTTCGCGAATGGTGGATTCGACGTCAAAGCCGATTTGTGGATCGAAGGGAACATCCTGTTCGGCATACCACTGGGCGATACGCTTGAGATTTTCTTGGTTTCGTGGGTGCGTCCGCATCGAAACCGAACCCGTCAGATTCCGAAACACAGGAATCCAGCCTGGCACGCCTTCTAGGTGACTCGTCGTGTTAAAGGTGGGGCGAGCATTGGGGGGAGCTTGTGGCAGTCGAATTCCAAAATAGAAATCGATCTGATGGCGATCGAGCAATTCTGCAAACGTATCTTCAGAAGCTTGTCCGCGCCGCTGTCGGAGAGGAAGGTTTGCGGCCATCACATCCGGGGCAACATTCAGCGTTCCGTTGATGAGCATCTTGATTGGGGGGGCCAAATGGGCGCCTGCAAAACTGGCGAGGTGGTATTCGGCAAAGCCCGTCCCCTCAATCTTCGCATCTTGGGCCATCCAAATCAGCTGAGCATGGTACTTCCCGCCAGGGTATGGGCGTTGATAGCTCGCCCAAGAGTTCGGTACCGAGCCCCGCATCATTAACCAAGGCCCTGCTGTAAAGAAGGCTGCCACGCAGGCGATGCAGATGGCAGTGATTGACCACATTTGAGGGGCCGAGGACCGCTGGTGGTCGGATCGCATCACTGTTTCTGTTTGCACGAGGAGAAGAAAGGGAAAGAAGCCGAGCCAAAGAAAGCGGACCGCGACGAAGGGGAGAATGAGGGCAAGAATCGATAGTGCGACAAGCGCCGGGTCGGTTAAATGCTGAGAGGCATCTTCTGTCTGCCTTCGTGCCCATCCTTGAATGCTCAGAACTCCGACAATCGCGGTTCCGAGCATCAAGATCCACTGCAACCCCCAAGAAAAGAGACTGGGCGGCAAGCCAATGAGCGGGAAAGCGAAGGCCGTGAAGGGAGCCCACTCGTCGCCGACCCGGGCTAGGCTCGGCGTATCGCCGCCTGCAATGAACCAGGCCAGATGCGGCTCAAGGCCGGTTGGATTGAGGAGGGTGGCGAGGCCTCCCAACAAACCGATACCGATGAGATGGGTGAGCCGTAGACGGTCGGACTCAAAGTCAAGGGGGTGACCTCGGATCAGCCCGGCGATGAGCAGGCCTAAGGTTGCCGCTCCGATCATCAGGAGCCCGAGTAAAAAGGCAGCATGGAGGTTCGCCCACAGGCCGAGCAAGAGAACTGCCAGTGCACTTTTGCCGAGATGGGGGCGCGCATTCCGGTCGATCACCAAGGCGTAAAGGACCAGCGCCGCCGCGATGGTGAAGAGATGGGGCCTCAGTTGGATGAGGCGATAAGCAGATAAAGAGATGAAAACAATGAGGCCGAGGGAGGCCATCGGGAGATTCGCACCGGCTCGGCGGAGGTTCAGCCAGCCGAAGATCAAGATGATCAAAACCGCGATCACGTGATAAACCCGCAGCCCAGCGAATCCGGTCTGCTGTTCGAGGTGGAACAAGGCGAGGTCGAACAGCCACGCGGCAGGGGTCGGCGGACCCAGAGCCTGGGCAAGTAGTGGGTCCGCATTGAGCCAAGGACCCTGGTTCGCGTAGGCACGGCCCAGTGCCCAGTGGAGCCATGCGTCGTCGGTGACCAATGGCTGTCCCGCTGCGACGAGGACGGTGGCGCCGAGGGCCAGGGCGGCCGAAAGGGCCAGGGCAGGGGGAATCCATTGGACTTGATTGGCCATGCTTTGGCCTCTAGCGCTTCTTCTCAGGAGCCCAGCGGAATCTCAGTCCAAATCCGCCGCCGAAGCCCCAGTCTTCTCGTTGAAAAGAGAAGTTGGCTTGCTCCGCTGCACAAAGGAGCGGATTGCTTGGATTGGTCGGGGTTGTATCCCCCGGCTGACATCCCGCCGAGAAGGCATTCTGATTGGACGCTTGGATTTCGATGGGGTCGTTGTTCAGAAACGCCCAAGCCTTGACCGATGCATAAAGTGAAAGAATCAATGGGCCCGCCCGCCCGGTATCCACTTCGATCTGGAAGCCAGGGCCAATTCCATCATACGTGGCTTGCTTTTTTCCAGAAATCGAGATTTGGCGGAAATTATTAGCAACTTGGAATTGGCGCAAGCATGTAGGGTCGGTATTGCATGGCGGTGGTACCTGGATATCTCTGTACTTCACCGCTCTTGAGACTACGGAAGAGAGCTCAACTTCTTGCCGGAGATACTCAAAAGAAGGTTTGAAGCGGACCGTTCGCCCCCCCCATTGGGTCGTAAAGGCAATGCCCGCCCCGGCGGCGACCTGAAGCGGCTGGACAGCAGCCGCGTTGGCAGCCCCTTGACCGAGAATTGAAGCCTCCGTTACGGAGATTCTGTCATCAGTGGGAGCCGCCAAGGCTCCGGGGCTGGCGATGCCGGGCATCTGGTAGGTCGGCCCAAACGCGATGATGACATCGGCATGACCGAAGAGTCGGGGTCGGCCGGGCAGATCAAACCAAGCCGGTGTCATGATTTCTGCCACAACCCCAAACGAGGGTGTCACCATGTAGGGATCCGCAAACGCCGGTGTTCCGCTAGTGATGGGCTGATCAGGCGACGGGGCTGCGGACCGAGAAAGGTAGGGCCCATAGACGTCGCCCGTGCGGACGGCTCCGCTGGAAGGATGGAAGCTGAGATCCGTTTCCAGCGCGAGGGAAGGCACCCACCGGGACAATTCATCCGCGTCCCGCGATGCGGCGGAGGCACCTCCGCTCGAGAGGGTAAATGCCAGAAGAAGAATGGCTCCGATTGCGGAGGCCATCTTGACGTTCGTCGTCATCCGGGCGAGCATCGCTCAGCTTCATCACATCGCGCAAGTTAGGACAGCAGTGCGCTACACCCCGTCCGATTCCGGTGATGGAACCCCCTCGGTGAATGACGCCGAGGACCAGGAAGAAAGGCGGGTGAGGCCATCGAGTGCGAGTCGCAAAAAAGTCCGCCCACTTTTGCTTTTTCCCCGAGTTCAACTCGCACACCTCCGGATCGCTTCGAAACTTAGTGCAGTCACACTTTGCTTTCGTGGTGGTCATCCTCTCGGTGTGCTCGGTGTTCTGTGGGTCTTCGGGGACGAGTTGGGCGCAAGAGCTTCAGGCCGGTGCCCCACTCCAGAGCGGCCCGTCCGCCTCGGGCGCAGGGTCGGTCAAGGATACTCAGAAAGCTTCCCCATACGCTGAGGACGAGGCTGACTCCGAAGACTCGGCCATCGAAGACGGCGAGGAGAGCGCATCCGGAAGCTACAAGGGTGTCGAAGAAATTACGGTGACAGGCAGTGCCGGGGGCATCCTTCAGTCGGATGCCGCAGAGTCTGCCGTCCAATTCGACTCAGAGGAGCTCGACGCACTGGGGGCGACGGAGTTAACCGACATCGCCCGGGTGACGCCGAACCTTCAGATCACTCAGGCGGGGGCCACCTCGGCCAGTTTCTTCATCCGCGGCGTCGGGCTCGCCGACTTCAGCGCCAATTCGGCCAGCGCCGTGGCGGTGTACCAGGACGGCGTGCCGCTGAATGCATCGGCGCTTCAGCTCGCCGGTATTTTTGACTTGCAGAATTTAGCCGTGTTGCGCGGCCCTCAGGCTTGGGGAAGCACCCGTAATGCGTCGGCGGGGGCCATTATTCTCCAATCCCAGATGCCCAGCGGTGACTATCACGCGGAGTTGATGACGACCTTTGGCTCCTACTGGAGCGACGTGGCCAACTCCGCCTTAATTCAGCGCTACAACGGTGCGGTTGAACTCCCCATCGTGCCGGGTCAGCTTGATACGCGGATCAGCTTCATGGTTCAAAAAGCCGATCCTTACAAGACCAACGGTTGCGGTGTAGGCCAGCCTCGCAACGGCCCTGCGAGTAATCCGACCGCGTGGCAATGCGGCTGGTTCGACAACCGGGGGCTCGAAGATGTTGTCGTCCCCGAAGGTTTGCCTGCGGCGGTGGGCGATGAAGGCCGCTGGGCTCTGCGAGGAATCTTCCACTATCAGCCCGAAGGCACAGATATGGATTGGACCTTACGGGTTCAGGGTAGCCGGCTCGATGAGCAGTCGACACTCGGGCAAGCCATGGGGACTCTTAAGTTCCCCCTCAATGACGCGGGCCCTTCCCTCGTCCTCGGTGGAAAAACCGCGGTTGGGCGAAATTTGACGGGCGGCAGCGGTGCCCGCTACGCAGACCCCGATTACGAAAGAGAGTATCAGGGATACGTTCAGGCCTTTCGCGATCAAGGCCTGGATGATGTCGAAGCGACGAACGCAGCCCAACAAGAGGTGGGCAATGTTTTGGCCAGCGGTCGTCCGCTGGACGTGCTTCCCTATCGGGGGGATTACAACAGGGTTGGGCAAACCGTGCGCGACACCTATGGTGCGGCCCTCAATGGCAGCATTGAAGTGGATGCAGGCTTCCTCGGTCCGCTGACCATCGAATCCGTTACGGCTTACGATGGCTACGACCGTTTGCGAGACCAAGATCTCGACTTCACGCCCCTTGTTCTGTTTGAATGGGCGCCCGCGGTCGACCGGGCCTGGCAGTTTTTTCAAGAGTTAAAAACGAGAGGCGAGACAGACGACGGAAGCTTTCGCTGGGAGGTGGGGGGCTACTACCTGATGGAAAATCTTGATGCGGAGATTGATCAGGTGACCCTTCTGGGAAGCGTGTTTCGGCGCACCTTCGATCAGGAAATGCGCAGCTTTGCGTTTTACGGCGGCTTCGGCTGGGATTTTCTGGATGACTTCACCCTTGATGCCGGCGTCCGTTACAACTGGGAAGAGAAGTCATTCAATATGACGGAGCAGCGCAACGCGGCCAATCCCAATTCTCTGCGAATTGCCGATCCGCAGCAATCCACATGGACGGCGCCAACAGGCTTGATCAGCCTAACCTATCGATTTACCGCCGAAGTTTCAGCGTATTGGAAGTACACCCGGGGCTGGAAAGGGGGGCACTACAACGCCAATCGGCTGAATGAGGCCCCGGCTCAACCCGAAACCGTTGATTCCGTCGAAGCCGGCTTCAATGGGTCGTGGTTCGATTCGCGGCTCCGTTTGAGCGGAGCGTTCTTCTATTATAAATATCAGAACTATCAACTTTTTCTTTTTGAGTCGAAGTCCGCGGGCCCGCCGGTGCTGGAGATCGTCAATGCGAACGACGCAGAACAATACGGCGCCGAGTTGGAACTCCAGGCCGTTCCTCTGCAGGATCTCTCCTGGGTGCCCGAGTTCTGGGGCGACTTGGCGACCACGGTGCGCTTCGGGTGGCTTCAGAGCCAATTTCTCGACTTTACGAATGAGATCGAAGCGGTCAATCCAAGCAACTTTCAACCTATTCAGTACAGCGTAAACTATACGGGCAATCGATTGCCGAATGCGCCGGAGTTCAAGGTCAGCGCCTCGGTCCAATATCCCTTTGACTTTGGCCGCTATGGGATGCTCGTCCCGCGTTACGACGTAGACTGGACCGATGACATGTTCTTTGATCCTACGGACGGTCGCGGAGCACCGAATCCGCAGGGGTTGCAACTCCCTCCGTTCTCCGTGGGGCAGCCAGGTTTTGTGCAGCACAATATTCGTCTGGCTTGGACCAACGAGGAGGGCAATCTCAGTATCGCCGGGTGGGTCCGGAACCTGACCGACACGCGCTACAAGACGTCGGCCTTCGATGCTTCCATCTTTGCCAGTCTCGTGATCAACTTCGTGGGCCCCCCACGGACGGCGGGCATGGACATCAAGTTCACCTTCTGAAGCGTCCGAACCGTGGAAGGGATCCGACGGGCCAGCTCGAACGGGGTGTGCCCGGCTCCAGGAGAAACGATCAGGGAACCTTGTAGCCGAGCGCCCGCAGCTGCTGAAGCTGAATCTCGTCGATTTCAAGCTGGGGAGCGCCGCCTTCCCAGCTGGGCTCCTCGTCGAGATAGGCATCGGCCAATTTGCTGAGCCGCGCGGTGATCTCCGATTCCTGCTCTCGAATGTCTTCGAGTTCGTCCGCGTCCTGCGAGGTGTCGAAGAGCTCCTCTTTGTAGCCTTCGCCGCGTTCAAGGGGATTGCGAACGTATCGATAGCGGCCATCCAGGACTGAGACCGTATTGGCTTGTTGATCAGATAGACCGCCCCAGGTTCGGTCTAAGTGGGCATAGGCGGCTCCGTCCTGAGCGGTCGTTTCGCCTCGGGCTGCGGCCAGGATGGCTTCTCGTTGGGACTGCCCATCCACGCCCCTCATCGGAGGGAGTCCCAGGAGATCTAAAACGGTGGGCCAGATGTCCACGTTCCGGGTCACGTGATCGACGACGACGCCGGGTTCAAGCTTGACCGGAAGGCTGATGATCCAGGGAACATGGGTGGTTTCTTTGTAGACGTATCGGGCGTGCCCCTCGTAGCCTCTTTCGCTGAAGGCCTCGCCATGGTCCGAGGCAATCACGATGATGGTGTTTTCGAGTTGCCCATTTTCTTTCATGTATTCGTAGAGCCGCTCGAGGACAAAGTTAGTTCGAAGGATGGAGTTGTCGTAGATATCTTCGTAACGGGTCCCGAACGCCGCGGAGTCCTCGTCATAGGTATATTCGTGAAGGTCCATCAGGTGCAGATATAAGAACCACCGTTCGTCGCCGTAAATACGGAGGAACTCGATGGCGCCCTCAATCGCGGCGAGGTCCGTTCCGTCTTCCGATAGGGTTGGATTCTCCCGCTTGAGGCTCGCTTCGACCGGCGCGCCAATGGGTTTGGCGTAGACATCAAAGCCCTGATCGAAGCCGAAGTAGCTTTCCACCCAGCCATTTCGAAACAGACCGGCGGTCCTGAACCCAGCCGCTTTCATAATTTCTGCGGGTAAAACAGCCTCCTCGGAAAGAGCATCATCGAAACGAGTGACACCGGTCTTTGAGGGGTAGAGGCCACTCCAGAGCGAGGCCATCGAACACTTCGTCCAAGAAGATTGGGCGATGTTTCGGTCGAAACGAACACCCTGAGCTGCGATCGCATCGAGAAAGGGGCTTGTTTGCCTCTCGTAACCCCAGCCACTCAGATGGTCGGCCCGCAGGGTGTCGATTAAAATGAACAGCACATTGATGTCATCACGATTTTGGAGGGCTGCGATCTCCTCTGCGGAACCCTCGGGACGCGTGTCTTGGGGGACCCACCGCACGTCGACCACCGTTGAGAGGTAAGCAACGACAACCAATGCCGCCATGGTGTACCAAGGCCAGCGCTGAGTGAGGACGCGTCCGATTTGACTCATCGGCGTCAATCTTAGCGAAGGCCTACGAAAGTGGGCGTCCCTTCAAATCGTAATGCTAGGATGCGGCCGAGGAGGTGAGCCTTGATCCCGACGCCAGTTCATGCCAGCGCGTTGACATCGTATTCTGTCTGGCTGCGGGCTCTCTGTGGCTTCATAGCCCTAGTGGCCTGCGGTCCGTCGGATTCCCTCGAATCAATCCGTCAAATGCAGCAAAGCGGTCAAGTGTTCGAGACGATTGCCCCCTTGCAGCAAATGATTGGTCGCGGCGAGAAAGACCCTGAGGTCTTCTTTCTCTACGGGGTGGCGCTCGCCCAGCAAAGAGAGATGACTCGCGCGTCCTGGCCGCTGCGCCGCGCCATGGAGAGCCCCGAGTGGTACGAACCGGCAGCGACGCGCTTGGCTGAGCTCGCCATCATGACGACGGACTGGGATATGGCCACCGGACTGCTGGATGAAATGATCGAACGCGACCCGGAGAGTGCCCGGGCGCATTTGTTGCGCGCCTATGCCCGCGCGCAGAGTCGACAAGACTATGAAGGAACTCTGGAAGATGTTGCAGCGGTCCTGGAGAAAGAGCCCCAAAATAGCGATGGCCTCGTTCTGAGGGGCGTTGCCCTGCTCGGCCTGGGCCAGATCGACGAGGCAGGAGAAGCCATCGAAGCCGTGGCCTCTCACTACGAGGAAGTCGGTCTCGGCCTCGCGTCGTCCTCCCGTTTTTGCGTGGTCCGCGCGACATTCGCCAAGGAGAAGGGTGAATTAGATCGCACCGCCGAGATTTTTGAAGAATGCCTTGAATTGTTTCCGCTGGACTTTGTGGTGGTCGATGAAGCCGTCGAGTTTTTCGACGCCAGGGGGAATACTGAAAGATCTCTCGAAATTGTTCGAGGGGCCTTCGAAGGAGCGCCCCAGAGCAAGTCCTATCGCCTTTCCCTGGCCCAACGTCTTCTGGCTGCCGGTGAAGTCGACGAAGCAGAGAACCTTCTTCTGGAGGCGGCCCAGAATCCAAATCCCGCTCGCGCTGCAGAGGGCTATGCGGATTTAGCGCGGTTTTACTTCCAGCGCGGAGAGATCGAGGCGGCGACCGAGGCCTTTGAGGGGGCGCTCGCACGGCTTCCCGACCCCGGGCCTGAATTCATGTTCACGTATGCGGATGTGTTGGTGGCGGCGGGTCGATATGACGAGGCGCTCGTTTTGGCGGAGAGCATGACGATTGATGCTCATCGCTTCTTGATTCGCGGCCGAGTCGCCTTGGAGCAGGGAGATCCGGAGACCGCTCTGGCGGAGCTGAGTGCCGGCCATCTTTTATGGGCCCACAACGCGGTGTCTCGCTATTTCGCTGCATTGGCGGCGGAGCGCTTAGGCGACTTCGATCGAGCCATCGAGGAGTATCGCTATGCGGTGCGTGTCGATGCGGGCGCGACGGACGCGCGGATGGCTCTGGCGCGTTTGTATTTGGCCGAAGGGCAAGAGGAAGAAGCCTTGCAGGTGATTCGACATGAAGCAGAGGCCATGCCGTCCTCTGATCCTCTCGCCGATGCGCTTTTCGAGTTAGACGTTCTCGGCCGTTTGAATCGAATTGACAAGCTGCCGGATCGTTTGCGAAAAATTGTTGGCCCTCCGAATGTTTGGCCATCGTCGGTGGCCGCCATGGCGAATGGTCTGCGCGAAGGGCAGGGGCCGGAGGCGGCCATCGAGTTCGTCAATCGAGCAGACCGACTGAAGCTGGAGGATCCCGCGAATTTCGTGGTTTTGCAGAGCGTGATGCAGGCCTGGAACGAGGCCGGACGAGGGGAAGCCGCTCTGGATCGGATGGCGGAGATCCTCGGTCGCTCTCCCGAACAGGCTCACTTCCAAGTGCTCTACGCCGAGCTTTTGGGCGAAGTCGGCAGGAAGCCTGCCGAGACCTTGGCGGCCTGGCGTCGCGCCGTTGAGTTGGACCCCGAACTGCCGGCTGCACGGCGCGGTCTCGGCCAAGCCTTGATGGGGGCGGGGCAAGTCCAAGACGCCCGGATCCAGCTCGAAAAGGCCAAGGCGTTGGATGATTCAGAGACCGCTAATTGGCTTGCGTTGGCGGAACTCGAGCTTCAACTGGGCCAGCAAGCGGATGCGAAAGCTAGCCTTCGTAGAGCGATCGAATTAGATCCCTACGACGGCGAACTCGGGGCGCGCTTGGCCGCTGTGATGGTCCGGCAGGGTCTCACGTCAGGAGCGCCTGAGTTGGAGATCGAGCTGCGCCGGGGGGAACGGTTTGGCGCGGCTGAACAAGTCGCCGCGCTGCGGAGCCAGCTGGCTGAATCGGCTGAGGCGACGGTTCCCATGGGCTCTCCGGCGGGATCCTAGTTTTCGGACGCCTTGGAGATGTCCATTTCGCTGGGTGGATGGTGCTTGTAATACTTGCGCATGGCCTCGGGCACGACTCGAGTGCGCTTGATGAGGTCCGGGGGCAGATCACTTTTCTCTAGCCAAGCGTCGGCGCGCTCGGGGTCGACGGAGAGCCAGATGCGCGCCACCTGGGCTTGGGTCACGTGACGCTCTTCTTCTCCGACGATTCGCTGTGTCCATTCCATTCCCTTTTCGGGGCTCGTGGTTTTGGCCAGGTAGCCCGCATAGACGGAATGAGCGGGATCGACCCAGGGCGCGCTGGGCTGAGCTTGGACCCAAGCGAGGCTCGGAGGGGTGCTGAAGCTCAGCCAGAGTCGGAACGTTTCCCGGACGGCGTCGTCCCGTTCTGGACCTTCAGGAAGGCTTGACAGCCAAGTGAATGCTTCGTCTGGGTCGTGGTCGAACCACCCCTTCGCGACGCGTCGGGGAAGGTCTTCGTAATAGGCGCCGTCAATGTGCCGATCCACGAGAGCTGTCGCTTTCTCCGGTTGCACTGCAGCGGTGGCTGTGGCCACTCGCATGAGGGCGTGGCGTTTAAAGCGAGGATCATCGTCGGGGAGAGACTCCGCCCACGCGATGGCTGCATCGGGGCCGTCGCGAAGGACCTTCCGGCGTGTGACGGTGTAGAGGGCCCATTGCCGAGTCGGTCCATGGCCCAGGGTTTCGGCGAATTCAAGGGCCCCGTTGAGCCGAGCCTCGTCCCAACCCCTGAGAACGGCTTCTGACCAGCGAAGCTTCATCCTTTCGTTTGGGGCGGATTGGGCGGCCGCCATCGCGGCGGTCGGGTCGACCCGCCCCCACTCGCGGAGCGCGGCGCCGACCACCGGGGTGGAGAAACGGGCGGGCCAATTGTGATCGGTCCAACGGAGCGCCGCCCGAGGATCAAAGCGCGCCCACCAATCGCCGAGCAGGACGAGTTCGCTGTCTCCCAGGTCGATCAGAACGCTCTCATACCCTTGCCGAACAGCGCCGAGCGATTCAGGGCCGAGGCTGAGAAGCAACTCAGCCACTGCGGCCTGCCGGACGAGCAGATCTTCGATCAGCAGGGCCTCTCGGACCTGTGCGGCCACACCCGACGGCGCCAAAGTCTCCTCGACTGTAGTTTTGCTCCGGGTGGGTGCCTGATGGAAAGCAGGTTGGCCAGTGGGGGACGGGGCCGGGAAAAGCGCGAAGTACCAAGCGATGAGAAGGCCGACGGCGAGACCGATCCCGACTGAGACGACTGTGCGAAGGTTATTCATAATGAAGCAATCCTAGCCTGCACCCTCGGTTCGGCGAGAAGTCTCAATCGCACTGAATTTAAAAGG
>JAQWNI010000070.1 GCA_029268645.1 Myxococcota bacterium | reverse complement strand
ATCGCCATTCGCCGTTTTCGTCGATCCGAATCCAACCCAATCCGCGAGCACCCAACTCCTTTCGGACGAGTTTCTCCAGTCGGTCGATCTCGCTTCGTGAAATGGTTTCTGCGTCGTGGATGGGAAGACATTTAACAATCCCTCCCTGCTCCACCGCCTTGGCGAAGGCCTGAAAGCCGCTGGTGGCGAAGATGTCGGTCATTTCGACAAGTTCGAGCAGAATCCGCGTATCCGGCCGATCACAGCCATAGCGCGTCATCGCATCCTCAAAAGACATCCTGGGGAACGGCCTTTCGAGTTCGACTCCCGCGGCCCGGCAGGCTTCCACGGTCGCGCGTTCAAGCACATCAAGCACTTCCTCGACGCCGACGAAAGACATCTCAAGATCAACCTGGGTAAATTCAAGCTGACGGTCGGCCCGCTGATCCTCGTCGCGAAAGCAACGGGCGATCTGGTAATAACGATCGAAGCCGGCCACCATGAGCAGTTGCTTCATGATCTGAGGCGATTGGGGCAACGCGTAGAAGTCCCCCGGCTGGAGACGGCTCGGGACGAGGAAGTCACGGGCCCCCTCCGGAGTGGCTCGAGCCAGCATGGGGGTTTCAATTTCAAGAAAGCCCTGGGACGATAAAGATTCTCGCATGGCTCGAGCGACTTCGTGCCGGATCGCCAGAGCTCTCTGCAGGGGGGGACGCCGCAGGTCGTGCAGGCGATGACGCAGTCGAACCGCCTCGTCAGTCTCCGTCTCTTCCTCGATCGGAAAAGGCGGTGGTGTCGCAGCGTTGAGGATCCGCAATTCCCGCACATCAATCTCGATCTCACCGGTGGGCATTTTCGAGTTGACGGTTTCCGGCGATCGCGCCTCGACGATGCCGCGGGCTAGAATGACCCACTCAGAGCGAAGGCTTCCGGCTCGGTCGTGGGATTCAGGGGAGGTTTCAGGCCGAAAAACAACCTGCACAACACCATCCCGGTCGCGCAGATCGACGAAGATCACTCCGCCATGATCCCGTCGGCGATGCACCCAGCCGGCCACCACCACTTCTTCGCCCACCTCGGCTCGCTTGATCAAACCACACCCATGCGTCCGCCGCAGCGAGCCCATGGCGTCAAGAACAGCGTCCTGCGTTGTCATGGATGGCTCCAGTTGGTGACCGCGAGACGGCCAGAAGGAAGAGGTCCGCCTCCTCCGAAAAAAAAATGGCAAGACGGGCAGTTTGGGCAGACGACCTCCCAAACGCACAGGGCCGGAATACCCTGTAAAAACGATAGGTTGTCTAGCAATCGCCCCACGACATGTCAAACTAGCCCTCTGCCTTCATCGGCCGCCGAAACGAAAAAGGGCTAGCTGGGGTCTCCTGCTGAATGAATACGGTTGCGACCTGCAGCCTTTGCGCGGTACATCGCTCGATCCGCTGCATCCAGAAGGATGTCTCGGGCTCTGCCGTGTTCGGGGCAGCTTGAAACCCCAATGCTCACCGTCAACGAGAGCGAACCCCCCGACCCGACTTCGAAGACATGCTCTTCCACGGTCTGACGGATTCGATCCGCTACCTGCAGGGCCGTATCGTGATCCGTATCGACCAGCACGATCGAAAATTCGTCTCCGCCATAGCGGGCAAGAGTATCCACGTTCCGAACACAACGCTCAAGCAGGCGGCACAAGCCGCGAAGGGTTTCTGAGCCGACGAGGTGTCCGTAGCTGTCGTTGACTTTCTTAAAACGATCAAGGTCGAGAAATAGAACCGATAACGGGTCGCCGTAACGATCCGCCCGTTGAATTTCATTCTCGACCGTCTCAAGGAGGTACCGCGCATTGTAGGCACTGGTCACGTCGTCCACGAAGGCTCGATCCTTCGCTGTCGCATACGTGCCCGCGTTTGCCAAGGCCGAGATTCCATGACGCGCCACGATATCCGCCCGTTCAACATCCTCCGCGCTGTATTCCAACGCACCCCCTAAAACGGCGACGACGCCAGATTCACGGTCCTCTCCGCCAAAAGAAACCAAAAGCAAACTTTCGGCCGAGATTCCCGCCTCGGAAAAAGCAACATGAAAAGCGCTTTGCTGAACTACAGCAATCCCCTCGAAGGCATCAAGGTCGATGTGCCCACCCTCAAGAAGCACTTGGCTCAGAGCCGATGCTTCTTCATCTTCAAATCCACGCAGGGCAAAAGCGTCGTTCTGCGCCCCTTGTCCCCTGCGAAAAACGGTAATCCCTCTTTCCCGATGAGTTGCACGCAAGACTAGGTCGAGACACATCGGATAGAGCTGGACCGGTTCGAGGCAGTGGGCCAGCGAACGGCAGTCCTCCATGATCCGAATCGTGTCACGCAGAAATCGATTTTCCGAGACCAAATCTATTTGCTCGATCAGCCGACGCCCAACCCGGACCAGACTTTCGTCATCCGTTTCAAGGGGCCAACACTCGGCCCGCGATGCAGACCCTCTGATATCGATCCCCGCATCGCCTCGCGAGAGGATCAGCCAGCACACGTTGTCCGGCCCATGCTCCACCATTGACCGCAGTCTGGCCGTCGCCTGTGCGTCGTCGACTGGGCATTCCAAGATCACCAGAGACGAACCGCCCTCTTCCCAGAGGCTCGAGATTTGGTCGAGCGAAGCACGCGCGACGTCCGCAGACGACGCCCCGATGACCCGAGCCAGGCGAAAAGGCCGATCCCCCGGCCCAACTCCCACTACCCTTGCACCGCGCGTTTCTCCAGAGCCCCTGCTCACGCCTCTACCTCACGCTGATCCGACCCCCTAACCGAAGTCAGGTCCGCCATCGCGGGGATAAATTACTCTCGATCGGCAAAGTCTAGACGCGCGGACGGAAAAGACCCAAATCCACCGCCCGCCCATCACGGGGGCGAACGCTGACACCCAGCTGGCGCGACTGGGGCTAGCCTTCAGCAGCGCCCGCGGGTGCCTCCACGGGCAAGACCTGCTGCCACTTAAAACCAGCGTCATCCGATCGAAGGATGCGGCCCGTCTGACCGACGATGAATCCAACCTGGCCCGACCGGTCAAAGTCGATATCGCGCATGAATGTGAAAAGCGTCGGAAATGTCCCATCGGCGGGCGGCGCCCAAGTCTGTCCCTCATCCACGGAGGCACGAACCAGCCCCTTTTCTCCAATCGCCACCGCGCGCCCCGGGACCGAGGCCACGGAGAACACGGCCATCTTTCGATCCAAGTTGCTGTAGCGCCAAGTCTGGCCACCGTCGGCCGAGGTGAGAGCGACGCCGCCCAAACCACCGATATAGCCATTATCCTCGTCTCGGAAGCGCACTGTAAACAGGATCGGATTCTGAATGACTCGGACCTTCACACCCGGAGACTCATTGACTCGCCCGGCGTAATACCGCTCGAGAAATTCAGGATCGTCGTCCATGTACTCCTCGTAATCCCACGGCGGCTGCCCTCGAAGGCGGACGCGCTCAGAGAGCAAACCGGCGTCTTCCAAGGTGGTGCGTACTTCCTGCATCCGAGCCTCAAGCATTTCGAAAAACTCGAACGGATCGCCATTCCGAGCCAATTCATCAATTTCCTCTGGACTCGCCATCGCCTCGATCGCGACATTCAAGTGCCCATCGTCGGCAATCCCCTCGGCGAATTCTTCAAGGACAGGCTGATACTGATCGTCGAATGTGACCTCGTTGTATCCAAGCTTGATCGGATCCAGCTCCCGAGATCCCTCAATGACGGAACGCTGCCAAGTTTTCCCAGCGTCTTCCGAGTAAAAAACGTAACCGAACTCACCGATCAGCCAGCAGCGCTGACTCGGCGCCCCGAGACAAAACACGTCATTCAGACTGACGTCCTCGTAAACGGTGCCCCCCTCGCGGATGATGTCCTGCTCTCGGGGAGAGAGCCATTGAAACTGCGGGTGCATCTCGTCCACTGTAAAAGAGACATCAGTCCAAGTTTTTCCACCGTCCTCGGTTCGGACCCGCGTTCCCCATTCGCCGATCGCAAGGGCCGTCTGGGCGTCAATCGCCGCAACGCCGAACAGGTGGGTTCCTTCCGATTCCTTCAGGTTGGGCTGACGTTTCCAGGTCTGCCCTCCATCCTCAGTCCGAAGAATCAAACCCCGCTGCCCGACAGCCCAACCATGCTGAGCATCGGCCATCGACACGTTGTAGAGAGAGGTCAGCGTGCCTGTTTCGCCCTTGCTCCAAGTCTTGCCCCCATCATCGGTATGGTACGCGGAGCCGTAGTAACCCACCGCCACCGCGTGATCTGGGTCCACTACGGAAACCGAATACAAATCATCAAAAAGGACAATTTCGTCCTCATCCCGATCGTAGGTGAGATGGACTTCGTGACATCCCACGGCCAAAAAGGCGAGGATGGCCCAGCCGATCACCCATAAGCGCGCACCGAACATTGGAACCCCTCTCCCTTAGCGACCCTTGGTCAATCGACCGACGTCAATATAGCGGCGGATCTTGCCCTTACTCTTAAAGGGCACACCATCTCGATCCCAAAATTCGATGCGGTTTCCGGTCCCGGTCTGCACGTTGGTGATAATATCGCTGACCATCACGTCATCGCGCGGCTCAGGAACGCCCTCCCAACCGGGGTAATAGTTCTCGGTCAAGTCATCTCCGCTCCACCGCTTGTTGTGCCAAATGATTTTCCAGAGCTCTTCTTTCTGGTCATAGGCAAACGAATACATCGCCTTGTTCGTCTGCTTATCGATGTAGATGTCTTTGTGATGGTAAGGATGGTCCTCGTTCTTCGGAATCATTCGAACCTTCACAGCCTTGCGCATCTCCCATCGATCATCGGCGAAAGACAGCCCGTACGGCCCGAAGTTGTGGTCGGGATCATACGGATAGGCCTTCACCTTGGTGTTCACCGGCGCGATGATGTCCATCTCCCCAAGGCACTCCCACTCATATTGCGGAACAATCCCCTGAAAACTCTCAAGATCGTCAAAAGTGAAGTCCGTTCCTGAAATGGCGTCTGTTCGCTGAGCCGTCGAGATACGGCGGACTCGGCGAAGAGTCGGGACGTAAACCCAAGTGTCATCATTCTTCGCGTCGGACTGCTGTTTGTCCGTGCTCTTGTAGCGATACGACATCAGCATGATGCCGCGGGCATCAAAGGGAGCCGAAACATCAACTCCGAAGGCGTTTTTGCGTTTTTCATTCCGGAAAACGTCTCCTCCAGAAGGCGCGTACTCATCCTCAATCCGGTGAGACAACACCACGCTCTTCGAGGTCCCCTCGTAATACAGGGGAAGCTCCTCACCCCGATCCCAATACGAGTAATAGAAACTGACGTTCCCCCCAGCACCGGACCACTTGTAGTCGTGATTCCACATGATTTTGACGCCGGCCTGCGGGTCCCCAGTGCAATCGATCTCTTCCATCGGAAAAGGCTGACCCGCCACGTAGTTCTCGAGGCTGTTGTCCGGACCAATCTTCGACTGCCCCTTGTATTTCTGCGTCATCGCCTTGTATTGATCCGACTGAGAATAGTCTCGATAAAACGGGCCGATTTCCAACTGCATGCCATCGTGAAAAAAGAAATCGCGGTTATCCCAAAACTCTTCGGGCAGGTAGGGACGCAACGCGTCGACGTTCTCCGCCGTAATGATGTCGCCCTCCTTAAAGGTCGGGGCGGAGCCCTCTGCATCTTGCTGGGCTTGGACGGCAAGGGGAGCCAACCCCATCACCAAGGCAAGCAGCCAGACGTTGGCTCTGTGACGGATCGTGGACAACATACGTGTTCCTCTCTGGGGCACTTCTCGGAACCCTGTGCGGGATTGCAGCCGGCTCGACAAAAAAGAGGCCTCTCAAAGCCGACGATTTAAAAATTTTCGTGCGAAGCGAGCGCATAGGGTACACGCTCGG
>JAQWNI010000069.1 GCA_029268645.1 Myxococcota bacterium | reverse complement strand
CTGAGAACAGTCCGTCCACATCAGAGAGGGACAGTCCGGCGTCTTCCAGTGCGCCCCGGGCGCATTCGGCCATGATGAGTGAATCCGTCTTGTCGGGAGCAAAGCGAGTGGGGTGCTCGTAGACGCCCGCAATGGCAATTTTCCCGGAAATCGTCATGCGGGAACACGCTCGAGGAAATTTTGAACCAGATGGCCCACGGCTTTCGGGCTCTCGAGGAGGAGAGTGTGTCCCGTGCCCTCAAGGATCTCGAGTTGCGCGGTTTTGAGCTTCTGAGTGAGTTCGGGTGCTGTGCTCAAAATGGCTTCGCGGTCCTCGGCTCCGTTGACCACCAATGTGGGGGTGAGGATTTCGGAGAGGCGCTCTTGGCCTGTCCACTGCTGGCAGGCGAGGAGGTCGCCGAAGGTGGCGCGGGGATCGGTCTTCATGCCCTCCATGAAAGCTTTCTTCATGATCTCAGGAGAGGTTTTTGAGGCGAATGCAGTTGGATCAAAAGGGCGTTTTTCTTTTCCATCGCGCACGCGCCGCATCTGTTCGACTCTTTTTTCAGGCGGCGCAAAATTTGAACCCGCTGAGCAGAGGATAAGAGCAGCCACCTGCTGCGGTCTATTGAGTGTGGCTTGTAAGGCGATGGCGGCGCCCATTTCGTGGCCCAGCAGGACCGCTCGAGAGAGTTCCAGTTCATTGAGAACCCGTTCGGTGAATTCCGCCATCGCTTCGATCTGGCCAAGGCTGTCCAGTGAGCCGGATCGCCCGTGTCCGGGTTGGTCAAAGGCGATCACTGTATGGAATGCCTCGAGCTGGCTCATCAAGTCGGCGAAGAGGTGACCGTTGCCGCCCGCGCCATGGAGGCAGACCACGGCGTGGCCCTTGCCTCGCCGGGGTGGGGTGCCCGGAAGAGTCGTTTCCCCCGTGTGATGCACGTAGGTCGCCACGCCGTCGATCTGAAGGTATTGATTGGGCAAGGGCCGCTCCCGGCAAAAAGGCTCTTGTCGAGCCCCCTGCTTAGGTTATCGGGACGGGGGTCCTGTCGGGATGTCTTTGAAGGCGATGCCCTTGTCGGCGCGCGATTCGGGCGGCAGTCCCAGCACGCGTTCGGAAATAATGTTGCGGAGAATTTCATCCGTTCCGCCGGCGATGCGGAGTCCGGGGATCCCCAAGTAGCGGCCTTGCCACTCGCCTTGAGCAGGCGTTTCGTTCGGGTCTAGCGTCATCCCCGCCGCGCCCTGGAGTTCCATGGCGAAAGCCGCCATGTCCTGAGCATTCTTGGCGCCGACCAGCTTGCCGAGACTGGATTCCGGGCCGGGTGTCTTGCCTTGGGAGAGGGCGGAGAGGGTGCGGTTTCCCGTCATCGCTACGCCCTTGCTTCGGGTGTAGAACCGGGCGATCTGTTGTCGCACCGCCGAGTCCTCCAGGGCCGGACGGCCGTTGATCTCGACGGACTTGGCCAAGTTGATCAGTTCGCCGAAGTCGGCACCGCTGCCTCCTCCGATGGAGGCTCGCTCATTCATCAGCGTCGTGAGTGCGACTTGCCATCCATTGCCGACGGCATCGAGGCGTTGGCTGTCAGGGATGCGAACGTCGGTGAAGAAGACTTCGTTGAAGCCTTGGCCGCCATTGATCTGAGTGATCGGTCGGATTTCCACTCCCGGAGAGTTCATGTCGACGACGAAGTAGGTCAGTCCCGCATGCTTGGCCGCATTCGGGTCTGATCGGACGACGAGAATTCCCCACTCGCAAAAATGGGCCCCGGTCGTCCAGATTTTTTGCCCATTCACGATCCAGTCGTCGCCGTCTCGGACGGCGGTACTTCGCAATCCGGCCAGGTCAGATCCGGCGGAAGGCTCACTGAAGAGCTGACACCAGATTTTTTGCCCGGTCATCATTTCCGGAATCCATCGCTTTTTTTGTTCTTCGTTGCCATGGGTCAGGATTGTCGGCCCACACATCCCTAGGCCGATTCCAAAGATATTGGGCGGGGTGTTATAACGAGATTCTTCTTGATTCCAGATCACGTTCTGGATCGGGGTCACCCCGCGCCCACCGTATTCTTTCGGCCAAGTCAGGCAAGCCCAGCCACCGTCGGCCTTCTTCTTCTGCCAGGCCTGAGCCTGCTTCACAATCTCGGGCGTGGCGCGCTCTCCGAGAACGTCGGCGGCGGCATCGCCCGCTTTTTTGAGATCGGCGTTGGCATCGAGCCAGCTTCGGGCTTCGGCGCGAAAGGCCGCTTCTTCGGGGGTGTCGTTGAAATCCATGATTGGGTTCTCCGTGGGGCGCGACCGCCAGTGGGGCGGTTCGGGTTTCGAAGGGGCGTGGGGGGTCGGTCCGAGGTTCAGTTGTCCGGGGTGGCTTAGATACGATCGACGAGCTTGTCTTTCCAGGCCGCCAGACTACCGAGGGCGGCGCCAAGGGCCTTCGCACGCCGGTAGAAGAGGTGGCAGTCGTATTCCCAGGTGTAGCCGACGCCGCCATGCATCTGGATCATTTCGAGCGAAATCAGGTCGAGAGCTTCGGTGGCTTGAATCCGCGCAATGCAGGCGGCCATCGGAAGCTCGGGTTCTTCGCCTGAGAGTGCCCAAGCCCCGTAGTAGGCATTGCTCCGGGCCATTTCGAGTTCGCACCACATGTCAGCCAAGCGATGCTTAATGGCCTGGAAGGACGCGACGGGTCGGCCGAATGCGTAGCGGCCGAGTGTAAACTCTCGGGTGGCCTCAAAGCAGGCCTGGGCCGCACCGAGTTGTTCGAAAGCCATCAAGACAGCCGCTCGATCCAGGAGGTTCGAGGCCAATGCCGCCCCTTGCCCCTCTTCGCCGAGCAGTGTGGCTTCCGCGTTGTCGAAATCCAAGCGGGCGATTGACCGGCTCGGGTCGAGCGCTTGAAGCGCGGTGCGCCGAACTCCGCTTTGATCGAGGTCGACGAGGTAAAGGGAGAGGCCTTTGTCGCCGACGGCTGCGACGACGGCAAAGTCCGCGACGTCACCATCAGCAACTGGCATTTTAGTGCCGGACAGTTGGCCGCCGGCGACCTTGGCCGTGATGGATTCCACGTCATTCTGACCGGGTTTTTCGGTGAGAGCGAAGGTTCCGATTCGCTCGCCGTTGGCCAGTTGCGGCAGGTACTTTTTTTTCTGCTCGTCAGTGCCCGCCTTGATGAGAGCTTCGCTGGCGCAGTAAACGCTTGATCCAAAAGGAATGGGGGCCAAGGACCGCCCGAGTTCCTCGGCAATCATGGCAAGTTCGAGATGTCCAAAGCCTGCCCCGCCGTACTCCTCGGGAATGACGGTCCCTAGCCATCCCATCTCCGCGGCGCCGGCCCAGAGTTCCTTCTTAAAGGGTTGGTCGCCTTCGAGGATCTCCCGGCAAACGGAGAGAGGTGCTTGTTCGGTCAAGTAGTCGCGGGCCGTCTGCTGCAGCAGCTTCTGGTCATCGGAAAAGTCGAAATTCATTGGGGGGGCTCCCTGTTGAAGAATCTGTTCGAGAATGACTGGATTGACACGGATGTCAATCGCCCCGAGGGTGATTTACGAGTCCTCGCTGGACCCCTTCGAGGCCGTTGTTCCGGGCACGGGCGCAGCCGAGGAAGACGGGCTGAGGGGAACCCAGCTTACGGCAATGCGTCCACCAAAACAGACGTCAACGTCATGATCGGGCAGGCGGGGCCGAGCGTGGAAGTCTCCCGAGTAGTCATAGTGCTCACCCCGTACGTCATACTGGACAGGGTGGGGGCTCGGGTCGGGTTCGCAGTGAATGACTGGACAGGGCCCGGTGTGCTCTGCTGGATCGGGGAGGTTGATGTTCCAGAACGCCCCTGGCCCGGGTGGTCGTTCCAGCAGGGCTTGGAGAAGGGGCCTTGCCCGTTGCCGCGTTTTATCCCAGTCGGGTTGCCGATGCCGAGCGACGTATTGAGAAATCGCCAAAGCAGGAAACCCG
>JAQWNI010000068.1 GCA_029268645.1 Myxococcota bacterium | reverse complement strand
GCCAGATTCTTTCGTGGCACGGGAGTCGGACGAGCAGGTGGAATCCCGAACGGCGGAGACCGCGGCGCATGGAGGGTGAATCCTCCTGCACGGCGATGATTCGGATCGGTCGCCCGGCCGGAGCGCCTCGAGGAGAGCCTCGCCGGACTTGGTCTGCGCGTCGGGGGGTAGAGATCAGCAGATCGCTCGGCGGGGAAAGCAATTCGGTGCCCCCGCCCCCGCGGACTCGGGTGTAGGTCAGCCCGTATTCGTCGAGCAGTCGCGCAACGGGACTGAGCTCTCCGTCATCGAGGATGAGAATGCTGGCATGGTCCATCTCGGCCGCTCCCTTCGAAGGCAGGGGCCCTGAAACCAGGCCGCCCGCCTTATCAATCGTCCGATTCGCTTTTTGGCTGAAGGGAAAATCAGGCTCTTGGTGGGACAGACGTGGCCGGGGCCTGGCGGATTTGGTTCGAGAGGGTCCAGAGGGCCCCTCCAAGGCTTAGAGCCCCGATCAGCCAGAGGAACCCGAGCCCAGCATGGGGCCATCCTGGATCGAGCGCTTCCCTACGGATGGCCAGCAGAGCCACGCCATTGTTGACCGCGTGGGCCAGGATGGCGGGGCGCACGCTTCCAGTGGCCCAGGTCAGGGTGCCGAGATAGAGCCCCAGTACAGCGGCCGCGGAGGCCTGAACCGGATCGAAGTGGGCCAGGCCAAATACCAAGGCACTGACCGCGATCGCGCCCGCCGGCTTTAGGGGTGAGCGGGCCAAGATACCGATGAGGAGGCCCCGAAATAATAATTCCTCGGACACGGCCGGGCCCAGGGCGAAGGCCCCGAAGGCCAGGGGGAGTTCTGAGGCGGGAAGCGTGGCGACCGTTTGCTGGATCTCAGAAAGGGGCCCGTATGGGCTCTCTCTGGCGGTCGACGCCAAGGCATCGAGTCCGAAACTGAGGGAGACCAGCCCCCCGATCCAAAGGCCGGTCAGCCCCCAGGGCAACTTCTGCTTCGGAGCCGCGATGGCAAGGGCGCGGGTCAGTGGCTGGGGCTGGAGGCCGGCGCCCCCCATTGCAATCAGCCCCCAACCCATGGCGGTCCGGAGGGCCCCTTCCATCAGCGAGTCGGGGGGGGCCGAGAGTAAAAGAATGACGCCGCCCGCTCCGCAAAGCCATGCCTGAAGGCGCCCGAATCGGTTTTCAATGCCCACGTTGGACAAGGCTAACGGAAACGAGGCCCTCCACGTCGGGCGAGGGCCCCCGGGCTGCTAATCTTCCGCCCGTGGAGCCCACAGGACTTGCCCAATCTTTATTAATCGCGATGCCCCAGCTGCAGGATCCCAATTTCCGGCGGACGGTGTTGCTGATGATTCAACATGACGAGAGCGCCAGCTTCGGCTTGGTTCTGAATCGGGACTCCGACATGTTGATCGGCGACCTGTTCGAAAGTTTTGAATACCGCTGGTCGGGGGAGCCAGCGGCGACCGTCAATTGGGGCGGTCCCGTCCAATTGAACTCGGGGTGGCTTCTACTCGGCGAAACGCTCTCGCTGGTTCCAGATGGGGAGCACTTGTCCACCGTCGTTCCCGGCGTGAATTTTGCCGCCTCGATGGAGGTTTTTCGGGATGTCGCTGAAAACCCGCCCGAGGATGTTCGGTTTTTTCTCGGTTACTCGGGCTGGGGCCCCGGCCAGCTTGAAACTGAAATTGCCCAAGGCGCTTGGCTCTCTGCGCCGGCCTCGCCCGAACTCATTTTTGGCAGTCGACCCGAGGATATGTGGAGTCGGGTTGTCCGTGAGCTGGGGATAGACCCGAGTACCCTGGTCTCGACGAGTGGCGTCCATTGAGTGGGGGCCCGCCTAGCGGAACGCGTCTCGTGACTGGACGCAAAGCGAGATCCTCCGCGCCGAGTGCCGCGGTCCCCAAGGCTACGGTCTATGAAGTTCGTTGCCCGAGCTGTGACGTCAGCTTTCCGCCAGAGACTCGACGCTGCCTACATTGTGGTGGGCGCACGGATGCACGTTCCGGTTTTTCTCGCGCGGCGCGTCCGCCGGCACTCGACGAGTCGACGGACTTGGCCAGTATCTCGTTGGGAACTGATGTTGACGGCCAGCCGATTCGAACGCACCCCCTCGTCGAGGCCTCTGAAGAAGAATCGACGACTCGAGGGGGGTGGGCCCGTTCTGCGTTGACGCTTTTATGGGTTGCGGCCGCGATTGGTTTCTCGGTTCTCCGGGCGTGTCAGGAGGGTTAAAACTCGCAGGCGCCCTGCCCTTTTCGTGTTCATTCTATTCAGCAAGGAGATCCACATCGTGAAGGTGAGAGCTGCCATCGCTCTGGAGGCCGGTCAGCCGCTGGTCGTCGACGAAATTGATCTCGAAGGGCCTCGGGCGGGAGAGTGCTTGGTCCGTCTGGTGGCGACTGGGGTGTGTCACACGGATGCCTTCACCCTTTCTGGGGCCGATCCCGAAGGTCTTTTTCCGGCGGTGCTCGGGCACGAGGGCGCGGGGGTCGTTGAGGAGGTGGGACCCGGCGTGACCTCTGTCGCCGTCGGCGATCATGTGATTCCGCTCTACACGCCAGAGTGCCGACAATGCAAGTTCTGCCTTTCGGGCAAGACCAATCTCTGCGGTGCTATTCGCGAGACCCAGGGGCGGGGCTTGATGCCCGATGGCAGCAGTCGGATTCGTTACGCCGGGCGCGATGTTCACCATTATATGGGCACGTCGACCTTTGCCGAATATGCGGTGGTCCCTGAAATTGCACTGGCGCGGGTTCGCAAAGACGCGCCCTTTGGAAAAATTTGTTTGCTCGGCTGTGGGGTGACCACGGGGATTGGGGCGGTGCTGAACACGGCTCGGGTCGAACCCGGCTCCTCGGTGGCGGTTTTTGGTCTCGGTGGAGTGGGCCTTTCCGTCATTCAAGGGGCCACGATGGCCGGGGCGGAGCGGATCATTGCGATTGATCTCAATGATCGGAAGAAAGAACTAGCCCAGCAACTTGGAGCAACTGATTTTGTGAATCCTGCTTCGGTGGACGACATCGAGGCGGCTATCATCGAGATGACCGATGGTGGAGTCGATTATTCATTCGAGTGCATTGGAAACGTCGAGACCATGGGCAATGCGCTTCGCTGTTGTCATAAGGGCTGGGGAGAGGCCATTGTTGTCGGCGTCGCCGGGGCCGGTCAGGAAATTCATGCCCGCCCCTTCTTGTTGGTGACGGGTCGTGTTTGGCGTGGTTCGGCGTTTGGGGGCGTGAAAGGGCGTACTGAACTACCACGCTATGTCGACCGCTACATGGCCGGGCGCATCCAACTCGATGAAATGGTCAGTCGTACGCTTCCTTTGGAAGACATCAACACAGCTTTCGACTTGATGCACGATGGCGAAGTGATTCGAAGCGTGGTGCTTTACTGAAAGAAAAGCCCGCAAGGTTTCGCTCGCTGGTCCCCTCGACCGTCCTTAAGGTGGACGTATCCGGACACAAGCGAACACAAGCGGACACCGCTCAGCGTGGAATGTTTGAAACAGCCTTGACGTCGCCTTTCGATAGACGAGAAGGTGTTCTTGATGTCGAACGCCAAAACGTCGATCGGTGCCCGGGGCCACGCTAGACGGTCTGACCCGGAGGACTCTCTCCCGCCGCTTGAGGATTCCGGGATGGACGAGTTTATCTGGGGCCAGAGCGAGGAGCTGCGGGAACTCCGCTGCCGAGCCCATTCTGCTGCGCAGAGCACATCAAATATTCTGCTCGTGGGCGAGACGGGAACGGGCAAAGGCAGGTTGGCGCGTTGGATTCACCGCCTTTCGCCGCGTCGCCAGGCGCCGTTCGTTCATTTTGACTGCGCTGCAACGCCCCCGACCCTGTTCGAAAGCGAGCTTTTTGGACATGAACGGGGGGCCTTCACCGGGGCGCAGAGTCGAAGGGTGGGATCCGCGGAGCGGGCGAAGGGGGGTACGCTCTTCCTGGACGAAATTGGCGAACTCGGCCAGAGCCAGCAGGCGAAATTTTTACGGCTCCTCGAGGATCGTATGTTTGAACGGGTCGGTGGGTCGACTTCTCTTCGCCTCCGGGCCCGAGTCTTGGCCGCCACCAACCGCCATCTCGCTCTTGCTGCGGATTCGCAAGGTTTCCGTCGGGACCTGCTGTATCGGCTTTCCGTGATCACGTTGAGGATTCCGCCGCTGAGGGAGCGGCCAGAGGACATCCCGGCCCTGGTCGAACAGGCCGCCTGCCGAATGGCGATGAGAACGGGTGACCGAATCCGCATTGCACCGGCCGCACTTCACGCACTGATGCTTCACCCATGGCCGGGGAACGTTCGGGAGGTGATGAATTTGATGGAGAGGGCTTCGGTCTGCTGGCCCGATCAAGACTTAGGCGTTGAGTTAGCCAGTCGCTTGTTGGATTCGGCGGATCTCGATCCCGCTCCGCGCGGTTCGCACCACCGAGATTTTTCCGCCGGGCTTCCCCAAGCCATCGAGGCGTGTGGGGGGAATATTTCTCAGGCCGCTCGCCTGCTGGGTATCCCCCGCAGCACCCTTCGCTACCGGATTCGCTCTGGCGCCAATGGGGCCAAGTCCGGAGACTCAGCCCGCTGAGGTTGCGGGGGCGGCGAGGTCCATCACAAAGGCCAGGATCAACCGGAGCGCTAAAAGCGTGAGCACACCTTTATAGAGCCGTACGAACCAGACTTCGTTGACGTGGTCCAGCAGCCGGCTTCCTAAAAAACTTCCGATGAAGGCGGCTCCAATGAGTGCGCCTAACAAGGGGGCCCAGTGGAGAAAGGAGAAACCCGCGGCGGCAAATACCGAGACCTTCGCGAGGTGCCCAACGGCTTGGCAGGCGGCTTTCGTGCCGACGAGGGCGCGTCGGTCGAGACCGAGGTCGAGAAAGAAGGGGGCGATGATGGGTCCGGTCGCTCCGATCAGCATATTGAGGAATCCGGTGACCCCGCCCAGGATTACGAACCTCCGTTTGGGGTTCGGGTTTCGAGGACGGCTTCCTATGCTGATCCAGCGGGGCCTCCAAGTCACGCCGAGTACAAAGAATCCGATGAAAGCTTTGAGCGCCTGGGGCGGGATCGTTTTGGCAAATCGGAAGCCGATCAGCCCAGCGGGCAGCGCCAAGACCGCATAGCGTCCCACGAGGCTCCAGTGAACGTGCTCGCGCTGAATCCAAGTTCGGGACCCATTGGAGGCGAGCTGGACAACCCCATGGATAGGGATCACGATCAAAGGGTCCAGATAAAGAAGCATCACGCTGAGGAGCGTAATCCCGCCTGCCATGCCCACAACGGCGGACAGTCCCGCCGTGAGTGCTGTCGCAAGAACGAGGACGAGGAACGCTGATTCCGACACTAGGTCTTCCAGAGAAGCTCCCTCGCATCATCGTGCGGGTCGATAATTTGAGACTGTACCTAATGCGGTTCTCAGCAATCTGAAATCACCGGGTCTGTGCGAAAAGCAGATACATGGGGATTGCCAAGCCTCAGGCTAGAATGGTTCCCTCACGTCTTCGAAAGGCTGTGAAATATTCCGTTCTCCAGCTCGGCTGGTGGAATGCGGGAGATATCTTGGAGTTCGTTCGCCGACGAATCGAAGCGTTGCGATCAGCCGGCCCCAGCGGCTGGATTTCCTTGTGCGGGGTCGCCCTCCTCTTTTACGCCTACGCGAATCTCTTTACGCTCGGCAAGCGTTATAGTCTCGCCTCCGGGGTTGAATACTGGCTGTTTCGCCCCACCGACAATGCGCCGGCCGTTGTCCTGGTCTTGGCCGGTTGGCTGTTCTATCGGCGTGTCTATCGGCTTAGGGCACTACAAAAGACGACGGTGTCCCTCGGCATCCTGGTGCCGGTGGTTCTGGGGGCGATCGGGATTCAGGCCTGGGCCTTCTACACCCGGGCCGATGATCTGGAAGTTCCCTCGCTGATTCTTGCCCTATGCGGCCTCGTCTTGGCCGGCTGGGGAAAGGCGGGCGTTCGGGCGCTCTTGCTTCCGCTCCTTTTTCTCTTATTCGCCATTCCGATCCCGGCCCCCTTGCTGCTGGCGATTGTTTTCAAGCTTCAGATATGGACGGCGGAATTTTCCGGATGGCTGCTTTACATCCTGGGCCTTCCGGCCCTGGTTTCTGGCGATCAAATCCTCCGAGCCACCCAAACTTTTCAGGTCATTGAGGGCTGTAGCGGGATTCGGTCCATGATTACGCTCTCGATGCTGACTTTTCTAATGATCGATCTTTTCGGTCGGAGAGGGTGGCACGCCGTTATCCTGCTCCTCACGGTGGCTCCGGTGGCGTTCGTCTTGAATGGCTTCCGGGTGCTCACCATCATTTTGAATCCCCATTCCGAGATCGTGGCGATCCACAATCTACAGGGGATTGCCATTCTTCTGGCCGGTGTCATGGCTTTGTATGGGGTCGATACCTTGTTGGATTGGGGTGTGCGGCGATTGAAAATTTCGTCGGCGGACTGGAGCCCGAAAGGGCCTTCGCCTTCACGGCCTTTCTCTCGGAGCCTGTCTTTGTGTGTGCTCCTTGGGCTTGCTTTCCCGTTGTCCGCAATGGCTTGGCTGGCGCCGCGTTGGGAAGACCCGGCGGAAGCCCCCTATCTTCTGCACCAGATCTTCTCGGAAGAACTGAGCACACGCTCTTTCGAGCGGTTGGAAATCGAATACAGCTTTAGGGGAAGCACTCGGTTCCGTCAGACCTTGGACCGAACCTATGATTTCGA
The DNA here is from genome assembly GCA_029268645.1 of Myxococcota bacterium. GTDB lineage: Bacteria > Myxococcota_A > UBA9160 > UBA9160 > UBA4427 > TMED88. The sequence continues at coordinate 3,728 of JAQWNI010000068.1, read as the reverse complement.
CGACGTACCGGTCCGGATTTTCGTAGCGAGTGCTGATTTGGGTCAACGGGGGGGGAGTCACCGCTCTCCGATTACCGGCCTGCCGGGCAGCGGTTGGCGGGTGTTGGAGTCCTCCGAGGGCGTTGGATCCGATGGCTATCCCTTTGAGGAGCGGCTGGTCGTGAAGGGAAAGGACCGCGTCTTGTTACGGCACTGGGTCTTCTGGGATCGAGGGCTCCTCGAAGAGTCGTGGCGTAGTCTGCTGGCTCTAGACCGAAGTTTCTTGCGCCGTCCGAGCACACCGCTGATCATCCGCTTAGAGGTTCCAGTTCCCGAGCGGGGTGACGCCGGTTTGAATGCCGCTCGGTCCAGCCTGGACGCTGTCCAGGTCGAACTGAAACCGGCGCTGCGGAGAATGACCCCAACAACTTCCTCCGATTGATCCCCTGGGGGAGCCCCTTGTTGGCCACTCCCCTCTGAGGCCCCATATGGAATGAGGGCTCAGTCGTGGGGTTGCCCCTTGATTGGGCGGAGCCGCCCTCCCATGTCACGAATTCCCCACTGGGGCAATCTAACCTCTGAACTTTTGCGGTGAGTTCGAGAGAAGAAACTTTCCCTTTCTTGCTCCAAGTGGAAGAACTTTTCCCCACACTCTGGAGGTATACCTGATAAACATTAGGGTTTTCAGACATTTGCGATGGGTCTAAATGTGGTACGAACGTTGCATCGTTCTGTGCCAGATGCGATTTCAATGGCAATGGCCCACCTGGGCAAGAGGGCGCCCGGAATCCCCCAGGGATGTCCTCTCGCTTGTTTATGTACGAAAGAGGAAAGGTTGCGTTAAGTCTGGCGCAATTAAGAATAAGTTGATTGATTCGGTGCTCCATATGATGGTAAAACCAATACTGACTGACATCGGGAGTGGATGACGTTCCCGTTGCGGGAAGCAATCAGTAAGACCTCGGTCGATCTAAAGGAGAAAATTTAAAGATGCGAAATCTGATCGTAATTGGATGTGCAACGATCCTGGCTCTCAGCCTCTCCACGGCTGCGTTTGCAGGGTCGATAGCTGACGTAGACACGGACGGTGTCCCGGACAGCTTGGACAACTGTGAGCTTTTGGCGAATGGCCCGCTCGTGGCTGACACCAACAACTGTTTCCAGTTCGACGGCGACCAAGACGGTTTTGGGAATGCTTGTGATGTCGACCTCAGCAACAACTTGGTGAACGACCTTCCCGACCTGCTCGATGTTCTCGCCGCTTTGGGGACTAACGATCCGGCCGCGGACATCACCTGCAACAACGCAGTGGATCTTCCCGACCTGCTCGCTGTTCTGGGCGCTTTGGGTGGTGCACCTGGTCCGAGTGGTCTCTCCTGCGCAGGCACGATTCCCTGCCTGCCGTGAGTTCGTGTCCCTTCAATGAAGCCGGACCCTCGAAAGAGCGCAATGAGGGCCGATTTCAAAGGGGGGATCCAAATAAGCATGATGCTGCATCAGGTTCTACGTGGAGCAGCGAATTCGGAAGTACGGCAGCAACTGAACAACAAAAAACAACGTAGTCAGGCGGCAATTCGTCAAACCTTCAGGCAGCTCTAGCAGCATTCACAAAACAACGAGCTGTCCAAAGTGAAGAAAAAAATCAAGGAGAAATTTGGATGCGGTTCCTCAAACTGAACATTCTGGTAGCAGCACTCGTGCTGTTTACCGCGGCCGGCGCAAGCGCGTGGCAAGTGCGCGACACGTCTGCCGAATATGGCACGTCGATCAATGTTGGTGATACGGTCACGGTGACCATCGACCTCAACACGGATGGTGGCACGGATCTGCTGGCTCTCGGGGTGGGTTTCCTCTTCGAGGGTGCCGGCTTCACCTATGATCAGGGTGCCTCTTCAAACACCACCTACCTCCTCTACAGCAATGCGAAGACCGCCTGGCTCGAGCCGGCTTCGACTTGCGGTGGAAACTCGGGGAGTGGTTGTAACCTCTACCTCACCAACCCCAATCAGGTGCAGCTCGACTTCCTGTCCACCAAGGTGGCTCAGGGTCCGACGGGTGGTATCCCGAACGCCTCGACCGGCTTTGAAAACCTCTCCACCTTGGTTTTCACGGCGACCACTCCGGGAACCTACGGCTTCCTGTTCAGCTTCGCCCCGGCCACGGGTGGTGCTCTCGGTCTCGCCGACGGCACCAACCCTCCGCTGACCCTCGGTGCTGGCGGAACCGTTACCGTCGTGCCCGAGCCGACGACAGCTTTGCTGTTCGGCCTGGGTCTGATTGGTCTCGGAGTCGCAGGACGCCGCAGCTGATCGAAAACCTCTGGGCAGGACGAACCGCTTACAGTCCTAGAGGTTGAGTAAAAAAAGATAAGGGGCGTCTCGGCTTTGGCCGAGGCGCCCTTTCTCTTTGTCGCGCCCTTCTCCTTATTGTAGAGAGGGCGCCTCTCCGCAGGGCCTGCGCTGTGAGTCAACGCTCCAGCAGGGGTCGCGAGATGCGTTGGAGGGCCTCCCGGATTGCTTGGCGTACTTACTGTACGCTCTCGGAGCCTGCCGCGAAGCCTATCTAGGGCACGGGTTTGATGGGGGAGAAGCATGATTCGGGGGATTGCGCTCGTCTTGACGCTGCTGACCGGCTTTAGCGGTCTCGTCTATGAGGTGGCCTGGCAGCGCTATCTCGGCACGCTTCTGGGATCCCACAGCGAGGCCACATCAGCGGTTCTGGCCATTTTTCTGGGCGGCCTTTCGGTGGGGTATTGGGCCTTTGGCGTTTTGACCCGCCGTCTGGTGGCGGCGGCGGAAGGCACCGGCCGGCCGCCGAAATTGCTTTTGGTCTACGGGATTCTAGAGGCGTCCATCGGGGTCTACGTGATCCTTTTCCCGTGGTTTTTCCAAGGTGTTCAGGCCCTTTCCTATCAGATCCCACATGGCCCGGCGGGGGTGGGGTTTGCGGTGGACGTGGTCTTGGCCGCTCTGCTGATCGGGCCGGCCTCGGCCTTGATGGGCGGCACGATTCCCATGCTCACTCAAGCGCTTGCGCGAAGCCTTGAGGACGCCACACGCTTTCACGCCTTTGTCTATGCGTTCAATACTGCTGGAGCTTTCGCCGGTGCCCTGGCCGCAGGCTTTTATTTGGTGCCCAGGCTTGGACTCGTCAATGTGATGTTGACCATGGGGCTCATCAACCTGGCCGCAGGCTCGATCTTCATTCTGATGGGTCGACAGGGTGAATCCGGTATAGCCATTCCCAGCGCCGGGTCACGGGAAGGGGCTCCTTTAGAAGGGTTTGGCCTCTATGCCAGCGTGGCTCTCTTGGTCGGCTTCGTCATGATGGCCATGCAGACGATTGTGATCAGAGTCGCGGGCCTGGCTTTTGGCTCCTCGCAGTTCACCTTTTCCATGGTGGTGGCGGTTTTCGTGCTGTGTATCGCCCTTGGAAGCTTTCTTGTTTCGTCGATCTCCCGGATTCCCCAATGGGTGATTGTTGCGAATCAGTGGGGCCTGCTTGCTTTACTGGTCATCCTGTATTTCCAGATCGATGCCGTCCCCTATTGGATTTACTCGCTCCGGACGCTGGTGACCGACCAGGACCCGGCCTTCGGGCTCTATTACGGCCTCGGTTTCCTCGCCGTCCTAGCCTTTATCGGTCCCGCGGTTGTTCTTTCCGGCGCTTCTCTCCCCCTGCTCTTTCATCAAATGCAGCGTCAGCTTGGCCACCTGGGTGATGTCGCGGGCAATCTCTACAGCTGGAAT